>JAIENH010000125.1 GCA_019751475.1 Cyclobacteriaceae bacterium | reverse complement strand
ACAAAAATGACATAAAAAAGGGTGGCCCTAAAACCACCCTTTTACTACTTTAGTCGGACAACAGTGATCAACTTTATGAAAAACTTTAAACTGAATCTTGAGGCATTTTACATTAAGAGTTATGTAGTGCATCTATTACTCGCATTATTGGTGGGCTTAATTGTGGGTTTGTTAATTCAATACTTTAGGCATGTCGAACAAGCACCTATAATCTGTGTCTTCGGTAGTGTTTTATTCTCAATAACATTTAGAAGATACTTAAAACGAACACTAAAAAGTGACAATAATGCGTAAGTATATTTTCCATTTAAATTACCTATTCTCCTCATCATTGATAGTATCAGTAATATCACTTGGTCTTATCTACTTTATTATTCATAACTGGTCAATTGATGGGTATTCTAAGCTTGAGATATCATTTATGGCTGTACTACCTGGATTTATTTTCTTTGCTTTTACTCTTCTTTTGAATTCGTCTATGGAGGTCGTTTACTTACGATCATGTGCCAATGAGCAAATTCTTCCGGTAAAAATGATTTTTCAAATTATCTATGTTTCATTTTACGTAATTCTTATCGGGGTGGTTCTAGATACTCTTTATTATTATTTTATTGATGACTCAATAGCGGTTGATTTTGCTGAGGGACTTGAAGGTATCATAGCCACTGAAGGAAAGAGTTTCAAAGAAGAAGATTTAAAAGATTTTAGAAGTTTGCCATACTTACTTCAAAACGTTTTTGTCTATGGTTTTTTCTGTATAGTGGCGACCCTGATTGCTCTACCAACTGGAAGGTATTTCTATAGAAAAATTTTTGAAAAGAGATGATGACTCAAGTTAAATCAACTGTTGGAAGGTTTATTTAATTGCAATATTCGAGTCAGCTATACTTAATCGCGTCTATAATCACCGCACAAGCTTCCCGTATTTCGTTTTCGGTAATGGTAAGGGGAGGAGCCAATCGAAAGCTGTTGGGGTGCGACAGAAACCAGTAGCAAATTACACCATTTTCTTTGGCGTGTTGCACGATGCGGTTTACGCGCTCTTCGCTATCAAAATCAAAAGCAAACATCAGTCCCGTTCTTCTCACTTCTTTAATCGATGGATGCTTCACTAAGGATTCGATCAACCGCCCCTTTTCTTCTACTTTGGAAATAAGCCGTTCATTTTCGAGTACAGTTAATGTAGCGAGAGCCGAAGCACAGCACACTGGATTGCCACCGAATGTAGTGATATGGCCCAACATCGGATGATGGGTGAGGGTTTTCATATTTTCCTCGGAAGAGATGAAAGCCCCAATGGGCAAACCACCTCCAAACGCCTTAGCCACCGTGAGAATATCGGGCACAATGTTAAAATGCTCAAAGGCGAATAACTTTCCCGTTCGCCCCATACCGCATTGTATTTCATCCAGAATGAGGAGTGTGCCTGATTCTGTGCAGCGTTTTCGAAGTGCTTGCATGTAAGACGTGCTTGGTATGCGCACGCCTGCATCTCCTTGGACAGTCTCCACGATTACACACGCAGTCTTGCTCGTGATGTTTACTAGATCATTGGGTTCATTGAAGCGAATAAATCTCACATCCGGCAATAGCGGGCGAAAGGCACTTTTCTTTTTCTCATTTCCTGATACACTCATGGAGCCATGCGTGCTTCCATGATAGGACTTGTGGAATGAAACAATTTCCGTTCGACCGGTAACCCGTTTGGCCAACTTGAGAGCTGCCTCGTTTGCTTCCGTGCCAGAGTTAACAAAGTAGCAGCAGTTAAGCGATGGTGGAAGTAAGCTGGTAAGTTTGGCTGCCAATTGATTAGGCGTAGATTGGATGTATTCTCCATACACCATCACATGAAGATGTTTATCAACTTGGTCTTTGATAGCTTTCACGACAGCCGGATGTCGATGACCGATGGCACTCACGGCAATGCCAGATATCATATCAGTGTATCGCTTGCCATCAGGACTGTATAGGTAGATGCCTTCGGCTCGCTCTATACTGATGCCGAAAGGGAAGGGTGAGGTTTGCGCCAGCCGGTGGTGGAATACTTCACGGTCAAAAGACATGTTACAAAGATTCGCAGAAATGCGAACATCCCAAAAAAAAGAAAAGGCCCCGCAGGAACTGCGTGGGCCTGATCACTAAACACCCCTATTCTTAGATATCGTTAATTTGCTGAAGCGATTCGTGACGGTGCATCGGTCTCCGCCATTGGCTTTACGCGTGAGCGCCTGTTGTTGGAGGCAAACAGCGGATGCCGTGGCATGGAGGTACGTTTCTTATGAAGTATAAAGCAAGCTTTGTCAGAATTTTTATGAACAGACACCCGGTGCTTGGGGTTATTGAAACCTGATTTTTTGGCAGGCCGTTGAGCATTTGCAAGTTGAGCGTAAAGTATGCAGACCAAAATCATCACTATGAGAACGATGACCTGCGTGAAGCGACTGCGAACGTTGATGTTGGATACATGTGCCATACTCCTCTGTCGTTTTGTTGATTCAAAGGTGGGGCAACACGCGTTTCTAAAATTGACAAAAAAGGCTCAAAACCTACATCGGTAAATGAAGTCGTTCAGTCCTGGACTTTGGAGGGCATTTAAAGATGAATTTTCTGTAAGTATCTGATAGTCAAAAAATTGAAAAAAATCCGAGAACCCTCTCTATCCTCAAATAAGGTATAAAATATCAGCGACTACCGCGGTGATATGTCAATTACGAGACGAAATCTTACGAATTGCGGAGGTAGGTTTGTGCAACTATGAAATGCCACCGCATCCTTCTCGCTCTTTTTCTATCCGCCATGAGCGGTTGTATTGAAATTGATCGTAAGGATGACCCCATAGTAGGCGAGAGGGTCGAGATTGAGTCAGGGTCATATTCCGTTATGATTGGGCAGACGGTGCAGGCCAAAGCCACCTATTTTGATCTTTATGGGTTGGAGAAAACAGCCCCAATTGTGTGGACGGTTTCTTCTCCTTCCATCATCACTGTTGACGATACTGGTCTTATCCGCGCAAAGTCAGTTGGTCAGGCCCTTTTGTTTGCACGCGCAGGCACTGCCTCTGACACAGCCCGAGTTGTGGTGGTCGGTGATGTTAATTCTGTTGCCAGCATCCAGCTGTCTTCGACCTCCACTAATCTTTCGGTAGGTAACATTCAAGACATAATGATTTCCGTTCTGAATGTGAATGGCGTACCACTTTCCAATAAACAAACTACTTGGCAGTCAAGCAACCCGGCTATTGTCTCCGTAAACACAACGGGTAGAATCACAGCGCTTGCAGACGGCACAGCATCCATCTCGGCTTCTTCAGAAGGAGTGATAAGCAATAGTCTCATCTTTCAAGTGGGCAGTGGCTTACGCTCGGGTACCTTTATGAAATCTGGTGGGTACGAAGCCAGTGGTATGGCTTTACTTAAGATCGATAATGGCAAGCTAATACTTCAGCTGGCAAGCGATTTCAAAACCAGCTTTGCCCTGGGCACTTTTATTTATCTGTCCAACACGAATACCTCCGGTGCCGTGGTGCGATCTTCCGGCTTTGAGGTCAAGCAGATCACACAAAATGGAGCTCATAGCTTCGAAATCTCCATGATTGACCCTGGCGTGAAGATCAGTGACTTTAAGTACGTTATTGTTCTTTGCAAGCCAGCTGGTGTGATATTTGGTTTTGCTGAATTGAAATGAAAATGAAACGAATTCTTATTGCCCTGCTTTTTCTGTCTCACACGGCCTTGGCCGGTGGAGGCTGGCCTCAGCCTAAGAGACATGGCTATTTTAAATTAGGACAAAACATGATTCGTTCATCCTTCTTTTATGATCCCGATGGAAACGTTGTTGACATCACGACCATTGGCCTGTTTACAACTAGTCTCTACGGAGAGTATGGCATTACCGACCGACTTACTTCAATTATCTACGTTCCTTTTTTTGTCCGCAACACGCTCAATGGAATCAGTTACAACCAAAGTGGTAAATCAATTCCGGGTGACTCGTTTAACTCTGCTGGTGATACGGATATCAGTTTTAAATATGGACTTATCGTAAACAAACCTATTGTGGTCAGCGCTACGATATTGTTTGGCCTGCCCGTTGGCCAAACAGCCGGAGGCTCAACTCAAATCCTACAGTCAGGCGATGGCGAATTCAATCAAATGCTGCGGATTGATGCCAGCCATTCATTTTATCCCAAGCCGTATTATGTTTCCGGATATGCCGGATTCAACAATCGCACGAAAGGCTTCTCAGATGAAGTGCGCTATGGAGCTGAGTTTGGCGTGACATATAAAAAATTTATTCCCATCGTGAAGATCAACGTGGTGAAGTCGCTCTTCAATGGTGATGCTGAAGTTGCCCAAAACGGAATTTTCTCCAATAACACAGAATACATTTCTCCAGCCTTTGAATTGAACTATCAAATCAACGAGGCCTGGGGCGTGACAGGCTCTGCCGGATTCGCGTTTAGTGCACGGAATATTTTGGCGGCCCCTAACTGGGGTGGCGGGGTGTATTTCAAGCTCTAAAACTTCTATTTCTTTTTCCGTTCTTTCGGAGATGTTTTCGCCCGGTGTCCGCTACATGCTATTGGCTAC
>JAIENH010000223.1 GCA_019751475.1 Cyclobacteriaceae bacterium | reverse complement strand
ACCTCTCCGGAAAATACGCTGCCCGTTACCTTGCCATCTTCATTTGCAAAAACGGGTGCTTTTTCCGCGCTAAGCGGATAATAAGCTGGCTGATCCATTTTATGTTGAGCAGGTGTGTTGATCCATAGTTGAATGATTTCCTGCCGACCTCCGATTTCGTGTATGTCATGAGGCGGGCGTTCGCTGTGGATAATACCCATGCCTGCATTCATCCACTGTGCACCCCCGGCATAGATCACGCTGTCATTTCCGCGGCTATCGCGATGATGCACGCCACCTTGAAATATAAATGTGACAGGTGAAAATCCGCGATGCGGATGCGGTCCTACCCCGGCATGATCCGGTTCGATGTGCGCAGGGGCCTTGACATTTGCATGGTGGAGAAGCAAAAATGGATCGACCTGCTCCACTTGCTGCGTGGGCAATGGCTGACGAATGGGTAGACCACCCATATCCATAGGGTGGGCATAAAGCAAACGGGCTACAGACCTTAATTTCATAGTTTCTGAGTTCATGTCAGGTTATGAACCGGAAAGGTATAAAAATAGTTTCAACAACTATTGTCTATACAAGTATTTTAGCCTCATAACGCACCGTTGGCTTAAAAAGATGAATACTTACATTGAAGAGGTCTCGGGGTGGGTTATCGCTTGATCAACTTAAAAGCCAGGTTGCGGCCGTGACCCTGCATGATGGCGAGATTAATCCAACTGAGAGCAAATTTTTCGAGTAGTTCCACTTTGTCATCGCCACCAAAATCCCAACATTCAGCAAAGCCAATGTCTTTCGCCAATTGCTGCACAACTGATTTTGATGCCTTATCATTGCCCGCACAGAACATATCAATTCCACCGAAGTTCGGATAAATTGGATCGGATCAATTGATTAAATTTTTCCTGTTGCTCAGCACCGCACAGTCGTTTCACTTTTTCAAAATGCGCCAGCGTAACAGCCGCCTTGGCTTTCTCAATGCCAGCCATTTCATTCTCCAACGAATCGCGCAACGCAGCATCAATAGTAGATTGAGTCAGTAAATTCAAATACTGATTGAACGAATCCGAAAATCGCTTGTCCAATTCATTCATGGCGCTGCGATGTTCATCGCGCAAAACAAAAAACTGTTGCTGTTGGCCCTCATCCAGATCCAATTCACGCACAATTACTTCAAACAACTCCGGGCCACGGGGTGGGCCGGGCTTGGGCGAAAGAAACAAGAAAAGCACCACTCCGGCATTCAGCACGAGCAAAAACACCACGGCAATAGTTAAAAAACGTTCGCGTGTCATGTCAGTAGTGTTGAATGGTGGAAATCGAATAGGCGTCAGTCGTTTCGCCAGCCGTGCGGTTACTACGGAGCAGGGCAACGGAGTTTACAATCAGCAACACTACCATCACCGCGGCCGCCAACCGCACCTGCCACACACCCATGCGGCCCCATTGCTTTTCAATACGGGCTTCAATGCGGGTGAACAAGAATGGATTAGGCTCCGCTCGCTTCATGCCGCGCATGCTGCCCAGCACTTCCTCTTTCCACCGTTCGCTAAAATTGTTTTGTTCCATGACAATATGGTTAGACGTTAATTGTTTTCATTTCCTTCGTTCCAGATAAAACTTTTCGAGTTCTTTTCGCAGGTTTCCTTTCGCTCGTTGTATCAGTGACTCCACAGCCTTCTGCGAAAGCTGCATCACCTCGGCTACTTCCTTTTGTGGCAATTCTTCTATTTGTGATAAGATAAAGGCTGATTTTTGTTGCTCAGGCAACTTGTCAATAGCCTGAAACAAATACGTAGACTTCTCCTTGTTTTCGAGCAACACGCCCGGGTGCTCAAAGTGGGGAGCATCTACTTTCAATTCATTGCTTTCGCCAAAGAGGCTGGCCAAAAATCCCATCCGTTTCTTGCGGTTTCGATAGCGCAGGTAATCCAGGCACTTGTTTACCGTGATGCGATAGACCCACGTACCCACGCTGGATTGGCCCTTGAATTTTGCGGCTGAGTGAAATATCTCGACAAATACATCCTGGGTAACTTCTTCGGCATCTGCCACGGACTGCAAATAGCTGATGGCCGTGTTATACACCCTTGATTTGTACTTGTCATACAATTCGCGAAAAGCAGACCGGTTGCCTGCTACAATGCTTACGATGAGTTCTGAATCGGTCAAGGAAGCAATGAAAGATGTATAGCTACATCAAGATATAGTATAAACATATACCGTGAAAACGACTAGCCTTCTATGCTAGTGGTGGGGCAGCCGGTGCCGGTTCATCCTCTCCGCCTTTGGTGTAGCGATGCTGGTGATCATTTACAAAGTTCACCAAGTCACTGGTGGCTGAGTTAAGCTCAACAGCACAAATGTCCAACTTCTCGGTGATCATTTTCAATTCATCGCCAACCACAAGATCGCGCTGTACCAAACTGACAAGCCCCTGGATGCGCGCCAGCGGGCCGCGAACTTTATGAGAGGTTTGATAGGCGATGGTCTCCAGTACTTTCAATGTTTTCTCGCGAGCCTCCTCTGTGTTTTTGCGCTCGGTGATGGACAGGGCGAGTATTAAAAAATAACTGACTTTGTCTTCTTCACCGCGGATGGGAATAATGACCTGGTCGCACCAGAAGAATGTACCGTCTTTCGCGCGATTCTTTATTTCACCTCGCCAGGTATTGCCAGCCTTGATGGACGTTTCCATTTTCTGGTAAAACGACTCGGGGTGATGACCAGAGTCAAGTAGCCGAAAACTTTTGCCGATTAGTTCATCAGATGTATAGCCCGTGGCCCGCAGCAATGGATCATTCACTTTGACAAAGCGACCTGACAAATCATTGATTGAAGAATAGATATTGACGTTAATGGCATCGAGGTAGGCTTGTAACTCAGAATCCTTTTGCCGCACGATCCAGTTAAGTTGCTCCGTCAGTGTTTTTAGTTCCCGATTTTTACTCTGCAACTCTCCTTCAACCACTTGTTTGCTATCCAGAGTTTTGTCAAGCTGTTTATTTTTATCCTTTAATGATTGTGAATAATGCGAGATGAGATTGCGATAGAGAATAATCTGGTAAAATAAGACCGACCCCATGGTGATCAGGCAGAGTGTTGATAGTACGGGATAATTAATCGTAGGGTTGGGTGTAAAAGGTGTGACGGCATCATACACCACGTAGGTTAAAAGAACAATTCCCACCAATAAGAAAGTAACGTACATGGCGCGGCTACCCTTGAAAATCATGGGGGAAGAACAAGCCACACCAAACAGGAAGTATTCAGAGCCTGTCCTTCGATTTAAAAAGCACAAAAAAGTAAATAAGACAAGAGAGCCGTAGAGCAATAGATTACGCGCAAGCAGGTGTTTTTTTTTGTGACTGGCATACAAAGCACTGCCATAGAGAATGGGAGCAAAGACTACACGATACCAAATGTTGACCCCTGATATATAGAGACCGATCATGAATAAAAAGGCCGCTATCAGCATGATTATTCCCAACCGAGAGATGACCGTTATCTGATTTTCATCCCACCGTGACATTGCTGGTTTTGATTCAGACGATAAAAAACCCGAACTCACGGCATTTTTAGGCATACTACTTACGCTGTGATGTTACGCAAAACTCGCTAACTGGTCAAATTGAGCCTGTCGAAATTGGCCTTGCAAGGCTGAAAGGACTTCGATAAACTCAGTCGGACACTTCGAAGATAGTTTTGCGTAACATCATTTACTATGTCAATATCATACAATAGCAAATGTATCATCTTATTTCACGTAGGTTCAAAATTTTAATCGAATAGTAAGCATCATCCAGCGAAACTATAGAGCTTCGTTATAGAATTGATGCCCATAAAGCTTATAAGGAAGTTCTTATAACTGATGTTACGCAATGCACCCAGTTGTCCGTTTGAGTCCGATAGCCATCGGACTGTCGAAAACTATTCGATTTTAGTGCTGAAAAGACTTCGACTGGCTCAGTCTGACATTCGAGAAAGTGCTTTGCGTAACATCAGCTTACAAAACAATGAAGTAAAATCAAATTTTAATGATTACGTTCGGGGTGTATGAGGTTGGTTCTACCGAGCGATAGTAACAAATGATCTAAAAAAGCAATATTTTCACACAAGGTCTACGATCTTGATTAGTTACAAAACTGTGTCCCTCGCCCATGGAAGTATCTGAGATTCGAAAGACGTTGGCCCGTGAGTTGGTGGCCTTGAAGGGTATGCTAAATGATGATGCAGAAAAACTCAAGGACGTTATCCGGCAATTTGCGGATGAAACACCCAGGCTCCTGCAAGAACTCCGGCAACAAATTGTACAAGGTCATTGGCGCGAGGCCGAAGGCATGGCGCATAAACTAAAAACCCGGTATGCCTATCTTGGCATGGATCAGATTGTAGTGGAACTGGCTGCCTGGGAAGATTTATTCAAACAGGGCAATACGCTGGCCAACGTTAACCAGGCCTTGGATCGGCTCGACAAGACCACGAATGAAGTAATTCAAGAACTTCGTCTATCTCATCATTATCATAATGACAGCACGGCAGCCGAACTGCCCTTGCAAGGCAAATGTGTATTGGTGGCCGAAGATGA
>JAIENH010000483.1 GCA_019751475.1 Cyclobacteriaceae bacterium | reverse complement strand
GGCTGAGAATCTCGGTACAAACGCCTATCCATTTACAACTTTTGTGAAGGGTGCCGTTTCCGGAAGTATTTTCTCCGGAGTGTCACTGGCGAAAACGACCACACCATTCCAATTAGCACAAACACAAACACATCAGACCTACATGGGTCGCGAGAGTGTGATCCAGGAATCGGTGTTGAGTGAATTTAAAAAGAACCCTGCGGCTGGCCGCGATATTCCTAAGGTCACCAAGTGGGACAAAAAGGTAGATCCGTCTACTCTCTCACTTTGGAAAGGTCACGATTATAATAACCATCATTGGGGCATGTCCATCGACTTGAACAGTTGCACCGGTTGTGGTGCCTGCGTGGTGGCATGTAATGTAGAAAACAACGTGGCCCTGGTTGGTAAGGACGAAGTCATCCGCAGACGCGAAATGCATTGGCTCCGCATTGACCGCTACTATAGCAGCGATGGAAAGCATGGCGACTACACAGCGCTTGAGAAAGCCGCTGAAAATCCGGAAGTCGTATTCCAACCAATGCTGTGTCAGCATTGTAACAATGCGCCTTGCGAAACAGTATGTCCTGTGGCGGCTACTACGCATAGCACCGAGGGCCTCAATCAAATGACCTACAACCGTTGTATCGGTACACGTTATTGTGCCAATAACTGTCCATATAAAGTAAGACGCTTCAATTGGTTTAAGTATCATGATAACCAACAGTTCTATCAGTCCAACCCTGCGATGAACACCGACCTGGGCCGCATGGTGTTGAACCCTGAAGTAACCGTGCGCTCTCGTGGTGTAATGGAGAAGTGCTCATTCTGCGTGCAACGCATCCAGGCTGGTAAGCTTACTGCCAAGAAGGAGAGAAGGCCGATGAAAGATGGAGAAGTGATCACCGCCTGCCAGGCTGCTTGCTCTACCGGTGCAATTGTATTTGGTGATATGAACAATGAAGAGAGCGCAATCAGCAAGTTGTTGAAGATCACTAAGGATGAGAAGCGCCCGTATGGCATCGACAAGAAAATTGGTAACCCGCGCGCATACCGTGTGTTGGAAGAAATAGGTGTAAAGCCAAACATCTTCTACCTCACCAAGATCAGGAACAAAGAAGAAGTGAAAGAGCACGCGTAATTTTTGAATGATAAAATATTGAATCTTGAATTTCAACTATGCAAGTAACATCAGCAATACGTGAGACATTAGTAACCGGAGGCAAAACCGTAGCGGACGTATCGCACGACATAAGCCGCCAGGTGGAAGGCAAGCCTACCAGGCTGTGGTGGATGGCCTTTGGAGTATCGTTGGTACTGCTGACGTACGGTGCCTATTGCTGCTGGATGATGTTGTGGAATGGCATCGGCATGTGGGGCCTTAACAAAACAGTAGGTTGGGCGTGGGACATCACCAACTTCGTGTGGTGGGTCGGTATCGGTCACGCAGGTACATTGATTTCAGCTATCCTTTTGTTGTTCCGCCAGCGTTGGAGAATGTCCATCAACCGTGCAGCCGAGGCCATGACTATCTTCGCGGTGATTTGTGCCTTGAGTTTTCCTGCCTTTCACATGGGTCGCCTTTGGTTAGGATTCTATTGGGCGCTTCCGTTGCCAAATGCATTTGGTTCACTGTGGGTCAATTTCAATTCGCCACTTTTGTGGGATGTGTTCGCCATCTCAACGTACTTCTCCGTTTCATTGGTGTTCTGGTACATGGGCCTCATCCCTGACTTCGCGGTGATCCGCGATCGTGCTGTGCGCATGGGAAACAAGACGCGCGCGCTTATCTATAATGGTCTCAGCTTCGGTTGGGATGGTGCTGCCAAGACATGGATGCGTTACGAATCTGTAGCCTTGATTTTGGCTGGACTCTCCACTCCACTTGTACTTTCGGTTCACACGATAGTATCCATGGATTTTGCTACCTCGGTAGTACCGGGATGGCACACTACTATCTTCCCGCCTTACTTTGTGGCTGGTGCTATCTTTTCAGGCTTCGCCATGGTGTTGACCCTTCTCTTGGTTACACGCAAGGTTTTCAAATTGGAAGACTATATCACCATATATCACGTAGAGCTGATGAACATCATCATCATCATCACGGGTTCTATTGTGGGTATTGCTTACATCACTGAATTTTTCATCGCGTGGTATGGTCAGGTGCCAGCTGAGCAGTATGCGTTTATCAACCGCGCTACCGGCCCCTATTGGTGGGCGTACTGGTCTATGATGACGTGTAACGTAATCTCTCCCCAGCTTTTCTGGTTCAAGAAGATTCGCACCAACCTGGTGGCTACGTTCATCCTGTCCATCATCGTAAACATCGGTATGTGGTTCGAGCGATTTGTGATCATCGTTACATCACTGCACCGCGACTATGTGCCCTCAAGCTGGACCATGTTCCACCCGACCATGTATGACATCGGTCAGTATATTTTCACGTTTGGTATTTTCTTCACCGCGTTCTTCCTCTTTGCGAAGTTTTTCCCGGTGATCAACATGGCCGAGGTGAAGAGTATTATTAAAGCAACATCAGAAAAGAAATCAACCCATACGCACTAAAAGAATAGATCAATGGCTGCGAAAGAAAACTTTTTGGTAGGAATTTTTGACGATGAAGACATTCTGCTTCATGCCGTGGAGAAAATCCGCGACAAAGGTGTGAAGATTAAAGAAGTCTATTCTCCTTTTCCCGTGCACGGATTGGATGAAGCATTGGGCTACAAGCGCACGCGCTTGCCCATCGCGGCCTTCATGTTCGGCATGACGGGCACAAGCCTGGCTCTGTTCACCCAGATTTGGATGTTGGGCTACGACTGGCCGATGATTATTGGTGGTAAGAATTTCGCTTCCATTCCTCCGTTCATTCCGGTTACGTTTGAGTTTACCGTGTTGCTTTCAGCCTTTGGCATGGTGGGCACCTTCTTAGTAGTAAGTGATATGAAGCCATACAAATGGCCACGCCAATATGATATTCGCAGCACAGACGATAAACACGTAATGGCGATCGACTTGGGCGCGAATAAAATAAGCAAGGATGACATCCACCGTATTTTGAAAGATAGTGGTGCCAGCGAAGTAAATGAAAAGAGCTTTTAAGTTATGATGTTGAAAAATATTTTGATAGGACTCTCAACAGCGGCACTGGTGGCCGGCTGCACAGCCCACGGAGACAACCCGGGCCGGGAGTATGCACCTAACATGTACCACTCGGTAGCGTATGAACCTCTCTCACAAATTAAAGATGAGCAAGCCGGTGCATGGGCCAATTCTCTTGACAACGGCCGCGGAGAATATTTTAACTCCAACAAATACAATCCTAATTGGATGAACATGCGGGAGCCGGCTCCTCACACCGTGAAGAGAAATCCTTATGGATGGCTGCCTTACCGCACAGGTCGTGTATCAAAAGACAGCATTGACATTGTTACAGCCGGTATGAAGAACCCGTTGGATTCAACTGCGGCCATCGTAGGCGAAGGAAAAATTTTATACGAATCCTATTGCAAGCATTGCCACGGTGAAAAGGGCATGGGTGATGGTAAAGTAGCCGATAAGTATGCGGGTGTGGCCAACTTGAAGGGTGACTCGTATTTAAAAATGTCTGAGGCTCACATTTTTCAAGTAATTACTCACGGTGCCGGTTTGATGGGAGCGCACGGCTCGCAGATAAGCCCGGAAGATCGCTGGAAGATTGCGAAGTACGTGAAGGCATTACAGAAGCAGAAATAACTGATAAACGAACGCACGAATGAACGAAACACACGCATTAGCTGACGAAAAGTACGACTTCAAATCCGGTACGCGCTCTAAACTGTACATGTTGTTTGCGGCCGGCTTGCTGCTGTTTGTCATTGGTATATTCATGGCAAGATCGGGTGGTGGTCATGGCGAAGAAGGTCATGAAAAGAAAGAACACACATCCGCCCAGGTTGATAAGAATTTAATCGCCAGCACGGTGCCGGCAGAAGGTGATCATGCCAAGGCAGGTGAAGAACATCATGGCAGTGCACCCTGGTTGAAGCGCGTGTTTGCTACCCTCTGGATGAACAATGTGTTTTTTGCCGGACTAGGAATTATTGGTTTGTTTTTCATCGCTATACAATATGCCGCGCAGGCCGGATGGTCGGCAGGAGTGAGGCGTGTGCCACTGGCCATGGGCCATTGGATTCCGATTGCAGGCGTGTTGATGATTGTACTTTGGTTCGTGGTAAAAAACGATATTTTCCATTGGACGCATGCTGACTTGTATGATAAATCAAGTGCCGACTACGATAAGATTTTGGATGGCAAGTCAGGCTTCTTCTACTGGCCGATGGCAGCGGGAAGCTTCCCGATTTTCTACATCTTCCGTATGGTGGCTTTCTTCGGCCTATGGTACATGTTCTTTATGTGGATCAAAAAAGAAATGCTGGCCGAAGACTTGGATGGAAATATTCAGCATTGGTATACTTCGCGTAAGCTGTCCGCTATTTTCCTCGTGATTTTCGGTTTTAGCTCTTCCGTAGCCGCGTGGGACTGGGTAATGAGTATTGACACGCACTGGTTTAGCACCATGATGGGCTGGTATGTATTTGCCAGCTGGTGGGTG
>JAIENH010000430.1 GCA_019751475.1 Cyclobacteriaceae bacterium | reverse complement strand
CGTAACTCAGTTTTACACCTCCTTCAAACGCAGTTTTATAATCCCACCCTGTAATCTTTTCTACCTCTCCATTCAAAAATAAATATTGCATGGTGCGCAGATCTACCACAGCCGTCATGGAATTGTTCATGCTCATGGTAGTAGAAAACAAAGGATGATCGGTAAAAAGCTTTTCAAATGACCGAATGTCTTCCTCCGCATTTTGCGTACCCCACCAGTTGGTAAAGGCTGCCCATTGTTGCTCTAACGATTGGTTTGTTGTCATGTTTGATGAATGAATTTATAAAAGCCCCAGTGTTTTTAAAAGATTAATGGTTTCTACGGCATCGGCCGTGTGCAATGTCTTAAACACGTGTTGACAATGCGGTTTTACGGTGGCCAATGTGATGTTCATTTTGTCGGCAATCTGTTTTCGTTCATAGCCCTGGCTGATGTATCGAAAAACATCCAACTCGCGCTCGGAAGGGCAGTCTAGCGGATGAACTTCCTTCTCTTGATTTCGGTATTCATACAATTTGCTTTCAATGCCATTTGTCAAACGCAAGTGACTCCGTGTGTTATCCTTTAGATTGGTAATGTCAGTTACCAACAACAGCAGGATGGCGATGTTGCCTTCAGCATCATCTTTTAGCACACAATCTTGTTGAAGTATCCGCACATAGTTTCCATCTTGTTTGATAAAACGAAAATCCCAAAAGGCTTTGTAGTTTGGTTTTTCGCTTTGTGGCAATGATTTATAATAGTTACCAATCAGTTGCCCGAAATATTCCAGACTCAACAAATCATCAAGATGAAATTTACTATATGCGAAAAGAGCACCACCCTCCCAATAATTGCTATCATCCCAACCCAGCAAATCAATAACATTGCCGCTCCAATACAAGTACTTCATCGTGTGTAAGTCGAGCACCCCTGTAATAGATCGGTTCATGCGCATAGCCGTTGTAAAAAGGGGGTGATCGCTGAAGAATCCGCGAAGGGATTCTGCATCCGCCTGTGCGGGTTGGGACTTCCACCATTTGTTGAAATTGTCCCAAGAGGGGATGGGCGTTATCTCTTTATTCATACTTAAGCAGTTTGAGCTTCACTTGTTTTTCGTTTCATTCCTTGTCAATGATGTCAACACTTGGCTCTTTTGCTTGCTTTGGTGTCGCGCGGGAATGTGCGGCAAGCAAATGTGCCAATTGTCGAAGCACCAAGTCTATCCTGCCGCGGCATTGTGCATAACGACCCGTGTTTATGGCGGCTGCGGATTTCGAAGCTGCGTCCTGTCCCCGTGGCCGAAACGAAATATAAAAACTAAACTTCAAATTAACACCTCACCCGCAGCTGGCATAAACACATTGTTGGCAGCTGGGCAAGTCGTCAACTCGTTCGTCAACCTTTATAATTCTTTGTCATCGAACATGTCGTTGTAAGCTGACCAGTCAAGTTTATCTACAACAGATTTTTCTGTATCAGTCGTGTCCTTTGCTTGATTAAGTAGTCTTGTCAGTTTACCAATAACTGA
Organism: Cyclobacteriaceae bacterium; assembly: GCA_019751475.1. GTDB lineage: Bacteria > Bacteroidota > Bacteroidia > Cytophagales > Cyclobacteriaceae > ELB16-189. Next base: position 3,060 of record JAIENH010000430.1, on the reverse strand, counting down.
TTCATTAATTTGTTTAAACTCGGTCAGCTTTCTGTTCAATGACTTAATTTCTTGTCTCAATGCTTCATTCTCGTCTTGAAAGGGTTGAGCGAGTTTTCTTAATTTTTCTTTTCTCTCCTTGCTCTTCGCTTCTAATACTTTTATTATTTCTCCATATTGGTCAACTTTCTCCCTTGCAATTTTCAGTTTGTACTCTAGGTCGTCAATAAGTCTGTCGGATTCTAATATTTTGATATTTTGGTTATAGCGAATTGCTAATTCAAGTCCATACTTTGTTCTAATGTATTCCTCACCGGATTCATTTACGTAAATGTCTTGTCCAACGTAACGGAGTCCAGCGTAATGTGCTATTAAATCGTAAACACTTATATCTCTTGTTGAATGATCGTCACTTTTTTTAATAATCAAACCGTCTGGGATTCGGTATTCGATTCTCTCGTTAGTCCGTGTGTCAGTGTCTAATTTTACGTCCGTCATTTGATACTCGTCTTTCTCTGTCGTCTTGGGTTGCCTTGCCGCTAACTCCCAAATATACGCAACTCCCTCAAACGAACTTGCGCAAATCCAACTCCCATAGGCGGTTTTACTCCTTAGCAAACAATTGACTCAGTTCCGCGAGGAATACACCTTATGTTTCTGGGACTCTTTGTAAATCTTACCGAACGCCACCATGAAATAGAATAAATAGAATAGTAATTTGATGTGGACTTTTTAAAACCTAATTTTCTGAATCCTCACCGCATTCAATATTGCCAGCAAAGCCACGCCCACATCGGCAAACAGGCTTCCCACATTTGGCCAAGCCACCTGCGCCCCACACCAAGACAACTGCTTTTACCACAAAGGCAAGTGTAAATCAAATGTAACGTGTTTTTCAGAACGAACTAAAGATGTAAATTTGAACTTAGACTTGAAACTAAAAGAGGAAACTTTTTTTAGGCCAAGTCGGACTAAGCATCAGTAATAAGAAATGGATGAATTCAAAAAGTTTTTAAAAAGCATAGTACCCATTTCAGACAAAGAGTTTGCTGACACCATTTTATATTTCACGGAACTGAATTTGGAGAAACGTGACTATTTTTTAAAGCAAGATATCGTGTGCCGTCACATTGCATTTATCGTGAAAGGAACTTTACGAGCGTATTATATTAACGACAAAGCCGAAGAAACGACTGCTTGTTTTTGCACGGAAAACAATTTAACCACTTCTTACAAAAGTTTCATCCTTCAACAACCTTCCACTTTATTTTTACAGGCCATTGAAGATACTCAGTTATTAGTGATTGACTATGAAAATTTACAAAATCTATATTCCAAAAGTACAGTTTGGCAAACCATAGGGCGGGCATTTGCAGAGCGGGAGTATATCGTAATGGAACAATATGCCTCTGTGCTAAACAACGAAACGGCTCGTGAAAAATATTTACGACTTTTGAAAGAGCAACCAAACGTTTTGCAAAAAGCTAACGTAGAAGATATTGCCTCCTATCTGGGCGTTACCAGAAGAACGTTGTCAAGAATCCGTAAGGAAATTTCCAAATAAGCATTGAGGACATTTGTCCTTTCGAGCCCATAAAAGTTACTTCACTTTTACAGTATCATTCATATTTAAAATACTGTAAAATGAATAACAAGCAAATTCAAAAAAATGTAAAAAGTGGTTATGCCGCTATTGTAAAGCGTAATACAAAAAAATCTTTCCTACCCAAAATTTTTCAATGTTGCGACCCAAAAGAAATGGCATCTTCTATTGGAAAGAAAATTGGATATAGCGAAGAAGAACTCAAAAATGTTCCGGAAGATGCCAATTTGGGGATTGGCTGCGGCAACCCTACTTCATTAGCTTCAATAAAAAAAGGCGAAACTATTTTAGACCTTGGGTCAGGCGCAGGTTTTGACTGTTTTTTGGCATCAAGAGAAACGGGCGAGACAGGAAAAGTTATTGGCGTGGATATAACACCTGAAATGGTAGCTCAAGCCAGAAAGAATGCAGAGAAAGGCAACTATAAGAATATAGAATTCAAAGTTGGAGAAATTGAAAACCTGCCTGTTGAAAGCAACAGCATTGATTTGGTAATTTCGAATTGCGTTATCAATTTATCCAATCAAAAAGAACAAGTGTTTAAAGAAGCGTTTCGTGTAGCGAAGTCAACTGGCAGAATCATGATTTCTGATATTGTCTTATTGAACGATTTACCTGACTATGTAAAAAATTCGGTGGAAGGTCATATTGCATGCTTGGCCGGTGCCGTAAGAATGGAGGATTACCTTAATGCCATTACTAAAGCTGGGTTTACTGAGATTAGCATTGATAAACAATCATCCTTTCCAATAGAATTGATGCTCAACGACCCCATAGCAGAAAAAATTGTCAGGGAAAATAATCTGTCAGAGAAGGAAATCACAGATATAGCAAATTCTATTGCAAGTGTTTCTATCCGTGCTAAAAAGTCAGAAACAAGCTTGCTTTAAAACCTCATCTTCTGAATCCTCACCGCATTCAATATTGCCAACAACGCCACGCCCACATCTGCGAATACAGCTTCCCACATGGTAGCCAAACCTCCTGCACCAAGCACTAAGACAACTGCTTTTACTACAAATGCAAGCGTAATGTTTTGCCAGACAATGCGCTTGGTTGTTTTGCCTATGTTGATGGCCATCGGAATTTTTGAGGGCCTATCGTCTTGAATTACTATGTCAGCCGTTTCAATGGTGGCATCGCTGCCAAGTCCTCCCATCGCTATGCCTGCATCGCTCAATGCTACTACGGGTGCATCGTTTACACCATCGCCCACAAAGGCAACGCTTTCGCCTCGGGCTTTTAATTCTTTCACCTTGTTCACTTTGTCTTCGGGCAGCAGGTCGCCAAAGGCATTGTCAATGTTGAGTTCTTTGGCAACAAAATTCACCACAGAACTTTTATCGCCACTGAGCATAGTTGTCTTTACACCCAAGCGATGGAGTTGTTCGATGGCTGTTTTGGCATCTTCTTTTATCTGGTCGGCAATGGTGATGTAGCCTGCAAATTTTTTATCGTATGCAATCGCGATTACTGTG
>JAIENH010000332.1 GCA_019751475.1 Cyclobacteriaceae bacterium | reverse complement strand
ACCGCTCTATGACGGCCATTTCACTGATGAAGCAACAAGGCTTTCATAATTTAATCAACGTGTATGGCGGCTTTGGCGCGATGGTCAACGCGGGGCTTGAGATAGTGACCGAAGAGGTGATAGCGTAAATTTTTATCAAGTATTACACCGGTAGTAAAATCATTCTTTTTAAAAGTATTATTGCAAAAGCTTAAAAAAGCTAAGGATTTCTGATATAGTAAAGGCTTCAGTAATTAACATGGTCAAATTTTTCCGTTTTTTTAATATTTTTTCTAAAATCTGACAGCCAGAAAATTCGGAGTGCAATGACATTTTTGGTTTTATCAGCGAAAGTTGTTTAAATTCATCATACAATTTAATCTAAGCTTTTCGGCCATGAAAACTCCTATCACATTACTTGTTTTGTTAATGCTGCTCACCACAATTCGTTGTAAAGAACAGAACGTGCAAATCATAGTCAAAAATGAGTTATCAGATTATGCAAAGACTTTGATTGCAGAAAGTGCAAAGAAGTTTAAGACAAATATTGCGAGCCTTGAACTAAAGAAGATAATCAACCTGAAAGTTTTTGACTTAGATCGTCTGAGTTTGTAAATCAAACCTTTGATCGACTTGATTCAGATCAACGTGAAATTGGTAAGAAAGTATTATTCAATGACTTTTTTAACTCAGTCTTTCAATCTGATATAAGTACTCGTATCAATAGCAATAGTGTACAAATGTCCGATCAATTACAATCTTGCGTAATGAAACTTAACCTTGGAATTCAAGGTGTTGTTCAATCCTTAAAGAATTCAACTAAAGATGTTAATTTAAATGTGGAAGTTGCTAAAGTAATTGATGACTCTATCAATGATGCAAAACGAAACACACAGTTAAGTCAAGCTGATTTGGAGCTTTTTCTGATCACTGCTGAATTTCAAAAGAGCGCAATTCCTGATATAATTAACTTTGCAACAGAGGGTGAAAATTCGTCAAACCTAGGTGGTAGAACGCAAGGTTTTTGGGATATAGTGGGGGTGATTCTTGTTGTCGCGGTTTCGGTCGCAGTAATTGGAGCGGTGGTTGGAGCAGCAGTTGCATATGCAATAGGTTCTACCGCGGCAGCAATCACTGCGGCTTCATTTACTGGCTTATGGCTCGGAGCTTCTGTAGGCGCAGTCTGGGGAGCTGTCGAATCAATTGGATTCAATCGATGTCCGGCTGATTGTTGGTGGCAGTCTTGTTTTCCATTAGTAGACTGGGATAGCAACTGTTTTTAATTGAATTTATAGTTTGTGGCCATGAAGCGATACCTTACTCTGCTTTATTTTATCCTAGCATTTCATTTAAGTGTTTGGGGCTTGACCGATGACGGAAATGACTCCTTGTTGGAGAGAAAAAATATAGGATTAAAACTTTATAATCCAGGAACTGGTGGTGGTTTTTACGTTATGGGCGATTTAAAATTGACCAGACAAAATTTAGTCTTTTTGGTTTACTCGGATTCAAGTTATAGTCAGAATCATAAACTCTATCCGTTTAATCATCTGGTTAGGGATATAACTATTCCGTATACTAATATCAAGAAAGTCAGACGAGGTTGTTTTTTATTGATTATACCCACAAAAATTTCCGTGAGAACTTTAGACGGTACTAAATTCAAGTTTGACGCAAGGAATAGAAAACAGATTATAGCAATCTTACGGGCCAACATCAAAGGCGGTGGTTCTTGATTTAGATTTGCTTTCTTCGTCCTCGAATCAGCACATCAATCTCATCGTTTGACCCGTTTACGTAGTAGAGGCTTATTTTTCCATCGGGCGTCATATCCACCACTGCTGGAACAACATTGGCGGTAAGAAACCAGCCTTCCGGCAAAATCACCGTGTTGAAAGGTCTGCCAAATGATCGGTCAAACACCAATTCATTTTTATGCAGCACATAGCGGTTAGGATCGGTGTACGTTTCTTCAATGCGTAGCCTTACAGACTGACCTTTTTGCACCGGCTTGTACCAAATGGCAACGACTTCCGTTTCCGGGGTCACTGCCTCACCAATGTCAAGACCCTTTTGTTTGATGGCGTCACCTTTCAGGGTTTCGACTTTTAATACTTCGCCTGTGTCAAGAATTTTTGCTGAAGGATTTGATGCCTTGCTGCCGGCCCGCACTACATTCAGGTATCGGTCGGTGCCTTCTTTCGTTTCCGTATAGTCGTGGTACAACCGGAAGGCGTGCGTTTCGGGTTGCTGAAGAAAGTAAACTATCTCGCGGGTTTGATAGGCTCGCTCTGAAAAAGTAAAATCTGTTCGCGCTTTTGATTTATCACGACCCTGACCGATGGCAACTGGTGCCGGCTTGTCTTGCGAAACGGAAAGATCAACAGCGGCCGGCAGTTTCCTGGCCTCTACGTGCAGTGGCACGTCTGTAGGCCCAATATTCAGAAAACTGATTTTTATTCGACCGTCCATCTCCATAACAACTTGTGACGGATAATTACACTTCAGTAACTCGTATCCTCTAGGCAATACCACCGCGTTGCGTTTGATTCCCAACGAGCGATCGAAAATGATCCGGTCGTCTTTTGTGAAATAACTAATGGGGTCTTTATAGGTCTTATCTATTTTCAATCTGTATTCACTTCCTTCCGTCACTGTTCTTGTCAGTTTTATTCTCAGGTAATCAGTATCTGTCTGAGCAGAAGGCAGACCCGACTGCTTTGCTTCTGCACCCGTTACGATCGTCCACGGCAAACGCTGGCCCGTCATCAAATCGAGAACTTCATCTACTGTGTGTTCACTGCCTTTTCGAAGGGTATTAAAATAAAATTCTGATCCCGGCTGTGTTACCGTCACCTCGTACAGTATGCGGAAACGCTGTGAAGATGGATCCAATAATTCATAGCGCGTGTAGGAGTCATCCTGCGGTTGCGACTGAGCGATGAGGCAGGTAAAAAGGCAGAGATAAAGCAGAAATTGTTTCATAGTTAGTTCAATGAACAAACCTCTTACTTTCTTTTCAGTTGCGCTACGTTTTCTACATGCACGGTTTGTGGAAACATGTCAACAGGCTGAATTGCCATGATTTCATAGTCTTCAGCCAATAGTTTGAGATCACGGGCCTGTGTGGCCGGGTTGCAACTCACATAAACAATTGTCTTTGGAGCTGCCTGTAGCAGCATGCGACATACGTCTTCGTGCATGCCACCACGAGGCGGGTCGGTAATCACTACATCCGGCCGACCGTGTGTATTGAAGAAGGGGAGTGTCAACAACTCCTTCATATCACCTGCAAAGAAATCCGTATTGGTTACGTTGTTGATTTGCGAATTGATTCGAGCGTCTTCTACGGCTGCTTCTACATATTCGAGGCCAACCACGCGTTTGGCTTGCCCTGCAATAAAATTCGCAATGGTGCCGGTGCCCGTGTAGAGATCATACACCAACTCCTTTCCCGTAAGGTCCGCCATCTGCCAGGCTGTTTTATACAATTCATACGCTTGCGCGGAATTGGTTTGATAAAACGACTTCGGGCCCACCCTGAACTTCAGGTCACCTGAACCGTCAGGCTTCGGCATTGTTTCCATAAGGTATGGCTGACCTTTCCAGCAAACAATGTTTAAATCATGAAACGTGTCGTTGCGTTTGCCGTTGATGATGTAGTTAATGGACGTGACTTCTGGAAATTTTTCTGATATACCCTGAAGGATCTTTTCGATCCACTCCATGTTTTCATACGTAACCTGTAAAATCACCATCGTGTCTCCGGTAATGGTAGTTCGGATGGTAAGGGTACGCAGGAAGCCGATTTGCTTGCGCAGATCGAAAAAAGGAATATTTTCGCGCACAGCAATTTCTTTTGCCAGCAGGCGGATCGCGTTGGAGGGGTGGGGTTGGAGATAGCATTCACTCACGTCAAATACCTTGTCATACATTCGCGGAATGTGATACCCCAGACCCGCATCACCAAATGATTTTCCTTCTTGCATTTCCTCTTTAGTGAGCCATCGGTTGGCCGAAAAGGTAAAATCCAGTTTGTTACGGTAATGTTTTTCTTTGGCCGATCCGATTATGGGCTGGATCGCAGGTAACGTAAGTCCACCAATTCGCTCCAGGTTGTCGATTACTTGTTGTTGTTTGTATTGAAGTTGCGTTTCGTAGCGAATGTGTTGCCACGAGCAACCACCGCATGTGCCGAAGTGAGAGCAAAAAGGAGTCGCGCGATTGGGTGATAAATGGGTGATAGCCGTAACCCTACCTTCTAAAAAAGAGCTTTTGATTTTGGTGAGCTCAATTGTCACGGTGTCGCCCGGGGCACCACCGGAGATGAAGATTACCTGGCCATCTTTGCGGGCAAGGCACTTGCCTTCGGCTGCCATGGTCTCTACCACAATATCCGTGATGATGTCTCCTTTTTTCAAATTGGTCATACGCGAAAGATTACCGGACTTGCGGGATTTGTCTTTTCTTTTTCATTACGGGTCGCAATTTACCGAAAGACATTTCATTGCCAGTATGGCATTTTTTATCTTTCGAATCAGTGCCGTATGAAAAGAGTTGTCGTGTTGTTGCTTTTGCT
>JAIENH010000208.1 GCA_019751475.1 Cyclobacteriaceae bacterium | reverse complement strand
TTTCCTTTCTTTACTTCTTTCTTGACAACACCTTTCACCGGTCTCACACCCAGATCTCGGAATGTAGGTGAAGGTATCTGTGAAGATGGCAATGTACCAAGGTAGGTGGCGATCAACGGTTTTAACTTGGCGAGATCAAAGCTCCCCACCAGGTAGAATGTCCAGCCGCGGGCGTTACCAAAACGCTCCTTATAAATTTCCAACGACCGGTCGAGGTTGATTTTGGAAAAATCCTGTGTGCGGGGAAAGCGTGGGCCTCGTGGATTGTTGCCATACAGCATGCGTTGTGCTGAATCCTGGAATACGGTGCGAGGATCGCTCATCATGTTTTGCACCATACCTTGCTGCTTGGTAACAAACGACTTGAAAAGATCTTCGTCTTTGCGCGGTTTGGTGAAATACAAATGCACTAACTGCAGCATGGTTTCCACATCGGCTGTGCCCGATTGTCCGCTGATGCCTTCCGATAAATTATTCAGGCGAGGCGATGCACTCACTGTCTTTCCGGCTAGCACTTTGCGCAAATCATTTGGTGAGAAATTTCCTGCTCCCATCTGCGACACGATAAACGATGCGTATTGTGCATTGAACAAATCCTTTTCATCATACAGTGACTGACCCCCAAATCGAAAGCCTGACAATAGAACCTGATCGTTCTTAAAATCCGTTGGTTTCACAATTACTTTCACCCCATTGCCAAGCGACAGCTCAGACAATCCCAGCTCTGCATTTTTCTTGTCAAATACAATTCGTCCGCCTTCGGGTGTGGTGTCCATCAAACTGGCGGCCACGGCTTTTTCTTCATACGGGGTCACCGGAAGTTTTTCGGCCTCCGTTATCATGGCCAACAACTCATCGTTGCCGGGAATGGTGAAGTCAGCTTTGTCAGGACCCTGGAATACAACCAATTTTTTTTCTGCTGCTGCCGGAATGTCTTTAGCAGCATAGGCATTAATTTCCGCCAGCGTGATGCCTTCCACGAATTGTTTGTGATAATTAAATTCATTTTCGATGCCGGGTATGGGCTCATCGCTTAGGAAGTTGCGCACATATTCCTCCACGTAGTTTTCTGATTCTGTTTTGTCGCGCTCGTTGTACGCGCGCTCCATGTTGCGCATAAGTGATTTTTTGGTGCGGTCCAATTCGGCAGCAGTAAAACCAAATTTGCGTGCCCGTTCGTTTTCCTGCACGAGTGCGTTGATGGCCGGAGCTACGCCAGCTTTTCCGATCAAGGCAAAAGAAAAATACGATTCATAATTGTGAACAAATTCACCACGATTACTTCCTCCAAAAATAAACGGAGGCTCTGCTTTTTGTGTCAACTCCTGCATACGTTGGCCCAGCATGGTGCTTGCCAGGTTTTTGATGATACTTTGGCGATAGTCAGCAACAGTGGTTTGTATTTTCGCTTTTTGTGTGGCGTAGAAAACCTGTAGGATATGATTGGTAGCTTCGGCATCCGTTACCACCAATCCCTCTGACTTCTGCCGGGATGGCACGTCAGCATAGACACGTTGCTTTGGCTTGGCGGGGTTCTTTAACTTCTCAAAGTGTTTTTTCACCATCGCTTCCGCGGAAGCGGGATCAATATCACCTACCACCAACACGGCCATCATGTCGGGCCGGTACCAGTCTTTATAAAATCGTTTAATTAACTCCGGCTTAAACGTCTTGAGGATTTCTGACTTACCGATGGGCAAGCGCACTGCATATTTCGAACCCTGAAGAATGTAGGGCAGTGTTTTCTTCAACATGCGCTCTTGTGCTCCTTTTCCCAATCGTTCTTCTTCCAGCACTACGCCACGTTCTTTTTCAATTTCGGCAGGATCAAATGCTACGGTACTGGCCCAATCTTCCAACACCAAAAATCCCTGCTCAAGATTTTCTGGTTTGTCAACTGGAATAGGAAGAATATAAACCGTCTCATCAAAGCCAGTGTAGGCATTGAGGTCGGCACCAAACTTTACACCGATCGATTGAAGAAAAGAAACGAGTTCATTTTTCTTAAAGTGCTGCGACCCGTTAAAGGCCATGTGTTCGGTGAAGTGAGCAAGCCCTTGCTGATCGTCATCTTCCAAAATAGAACCTGCCTTGATCGCCAGTCGTAGTTCTACTTTCTTTTCAGGCTTTACATTCTTGCGAATGTAGTACGTCAGCCCGTTGGCCAATGTGCCTTTTATAATTTCAGGTGCTACCGGCAATTTGTCGGTGAGGTTACTTTGCGCCACGAGCGAATAGCTGATCAGTGAAAGCAGCATCAGCACGTAGAAGATTCTTTTTTGCATAGCAGATGTATTTGGTGACAAGTTAGAAATCCGTAAAACAGAACGAAAGCAAGGGCACTTAATTACCCCATTCTTTCTGAATAATGCGCAACATTTCGGGCTGAACAGCACAACCGGCAATGAGTTCACCACCAAAAAGAAAGTTGCTGCCGCCTTTAAAATCCGTGACGATGCCTCCAGCTTGCTGTACCAAAAAGGCCCCGGCCGCAACATCCCACGGGTTCAGGTTGTATTCAAAGAAACCTTCAAAGCGCCCGCACGCCACATAAGCCAGGTCGGTGGCGGCACTACCCAGGCGCCTCACACCATGTGAGTGGCGAAGAAAATTCCGAATGATATTCAGATAGGCCTCCATCTTCTCAAACTCATAATAGGGGAAGCCGGTGGCCAGCAAACTTTCTTGAAGACTATTAATAGAGGAGACGCGTATTTCTTTTTCGTTGCAGTAGGCAGGGCCGCCTTCTACCGTATGAAACATTTCTTTTTTATTCACCTCATAAATAATGCCCAACACCACGCGATCGTGTAAGGCAAGTCCAATACTGATAGCAAATAATGGAAGGCCGTGGGTGAAATTGGTGGTGCCGTCCAGCGGATCGATGATCCAGCGGTAGCCGTTGGTGCCTTTGATGTCCGTGCCTTCTTCGCCAATGAAACCGGAGCCGGGCAATATCTTGGCGAGCGAAGACACCAATCGCTCTTCCGATTTTTTGTCAACGTATGAAACAAGATTGTTAAAACCTTCTTTTTGCTCAATACGACTTCGATCAAAAAGGGAGCCCTCCCGTGCAATGAATTCACCTACCTCCAGGCATTCTTCGATCACTTGTTTTTCTATTGCAGGAAGGTTGATCATCTCTTTTTGATTTGACTTTTTACTAACGTGAAAAGCAGCACTAATGTTGAGATCCAGGCGGCTGTGCGCACTACAAATTCACCGCGCGCAAGATACAACGCTGGAAGCCCTTCCGTTTTACCGGAATATAAATTCATCATATCCTCACGATGGACGGATGTTACTTCATTAAAGTAGGAATAGACAATGGGCCCTGCCAGTGAAATTACCGTCAGCACCATCCAATGCCATTGAAATGGCTTTGCAGAAAGCAGACTTTGATAGACGAGTAGGTTGGTGACCAAAACCCATAGCGAAGCCCCAAGATAGCCGGTGTGAATATTCCAATGTGTCCACGAGGGCTGCAGCCGAATAGCATCGGCTAAGAAAACAGCCCCATCAATCTTTAGTTTGATCAACGCGTATTCCAGGGTCAGCCAAAAAAGCAACAGCGTAATCTTACCGGCTTTTTCGCCCAACACTTGTCGCAGCCATACATTGCCAATAAAAGGAAGTGTGAAGACAATGGCGTACACCATCGAAGATACGGTATATGAAAAGTCGAATTGACGGGCTGCCAAAAACATAACTGTCAAGGCCAGCAGTACCCATTCCATTTTTTCCCACACCGCTGACGTATCGCTCACCCGGTCAGTCAAGGCGAGCAACGGTGCCAATCCGAAGAAAACAAAAATCGGAAACGAACCCATCAGCCACCCGGCCGAGAGCAGTGCCACGGCAGCCGCAAACAAAACTATGGCTGGATAACTATTGTCTTTTGCCATCGATCACAATTACGATTTCACCTTTCACTTCTTTTTCTTGAAAATACTTGAGCACGTCTGATAACAGGCCAGTCCGTGTCTCCTCATGAAGCTTTGTTAACTCGCGCGATACAGAGACTAGACGATCGTCACCAAAAAATTCTTTCATTTGTTCCAGTGTCTTCACCAGGCGGTGAGGCGATTCATAAACGATTACCGTTCGGTCTTCTTCGGCCAGTCGCTTCAGCATGGTCTGCTTTCCTTTTTTGTGCGGCAGAAATCCCTCAAAAACAAAACGATCTGTCGGAAACCCTGACGAAACAAGGGCGGGTATTAGGGCAGTGGCGCCCGGCAAGCATTCCACCGATACGCCTGCTTTCAGACACTCACGCACCAACAAAAAACCCGGATCAGAAATGCCCGGAGTACCCGCATCACTCACGAGCGCAAAGGTTTCTCCCGCTGTCATGCGGGCTATTAGTTTTTTCAATACGGCATGCTCGTTGAAAATATGAAAACTTTGCAACGGATTGCTGATTTCATAATGCTTGAGCAATTCTTCTGTGCTTCGACACACGCTTGAACATAACTGATTGGTCGAAACAAGTGATATCAACGATGCTTCGGCGCTGATAGCAGAATGAGACTCTAGTGTTCTCACGTTGCGGTG
>JAIENH010000317.1 GCA_019751475.1 Cyclobacteriaceae bacterium | reverse complement strand
CCGCTCTCACAGGAGACGGTTATGACTTGCCCATCCGTGAGTTTTTCGGTGGCATCCAACGTGCCGACTACGGCCGGAATGCCCAGTTCACGCGCCACAATTGACGCATGGCTCGTGCGCCCGCCCTGGTTGGTAACAATGCAAATGGCTTTGAGGAGCAAGGCGTTCCAATCCGGGTTGGTAATATCTGCTACGATAACATCTCCTGCTTTGACTTTGCCGGCATCTGCCAGTGATTTTACAATACAAACCGCGCCACTGACAATGGATCGACCGACAGCCTTACCTCTGAGCAATGGTTCCTTTTTCTCATGAAGTTTGTATTCCTTTATCACCATTTTTTTACGATGGGCCTGCACCGTTTCAGGTCTTGCCTGAACAATATAAATCTTGTCATTGATGCCGTCTTTTGCCCATTCGATGTCCATGGGCAAGCCGTAATGCTTCTCAATAGCAGCGCACCAACTTCCTAATAACTGCACTTCATCATCACGCAGCACATATTGATCCCGCAACGAAGCGTTGGTTGCTTTCCAGGTAGTGCTTTTTCCTGATTGACCTGGTAATCCTTCCTCGTGGGCATACGCAAGCATTTTTTCTTTGCTGCCCAAATGGCGATGCACCACGGTACTTTTACTTTTGTGAATGCCATGCTTGAATACATAAAATTCATCGGTGTTCACGGCTCCCTGCACCACACTTTCACCAAGCCCCCAGGCACCTGTGATGTAAATCAAATTTTTGTTGCCGCTTTCCGGATCAATGGTGAATGCCACCCCAGCACTGCCCTTGTCCGACCGCACCATCACCTGGACGCCCACCGATTGCCCCACTTGCATATCTGAAAACCCATTGTCGATGCGATACTTGATAGCGCGCTCGTTAAACAAAGAAGCATAGCATTGCTTCACGGCATGAAGCACATTATCTGACCCACCAATGTTGAGAAATGAATCGTGCTGGCCGGCAAAACTCGCAGTAGGGGAGTCCTCGGCCGTAGCGCTACTGCGAACCGCCACGGTAGGATTAAGACCATGACTTTTCATCAACTCACCGTGTGCCCTCCTGATGGCAAGCGTTACATCATCAGGAAACGGTGACTTCATAATCAGCTCGCGACAGTAAGATGACACCTCTGAAAGATTTTCAAGTGTCATCCTGTTAAGTCGATCCAGCACTTTTCGGATAAGAGGTGCCAGTGTATTGAATGAAATAAATTCATGCCATGCCTTGACGGTAACGGCAAATCCATCGGGCACGGCAATACCTAATTCCGACAAGTGGTGAATCATTTCTCCAAGCGAGGCATTCTTGCCGCCTACTTTTGCCACGTCTTTGGAAGACAAGTGTGAGAAGGGAATAATGAATTCATTTTTCATGGCGGAGTTGACTTTACTGATCCGTGATTGCCGATTGTTCTTTAAACTCCTGGAGCATTTTTCTTACCTCATCATCCGACACGGGTGGCAGGTATTCATAAAACACCTTTGAAAGATCTGCCTGCGAAGTAGAAATCAGGTAAACAACATCGCAGTCAATATTCAATAACTTCCGAAGTACTTCAGTGGAAATAATCGGGGCAGCCACTACCAATCGCTTGGGTTGTTGATTATTTACGCTTCGAATACACGCCAACAGTTGATTCACACACTCCAATTTGTCATCCACGAGAAAAACTGTCTTATCCTTTACATCAGCTGTCCAGTCTTCTCCACGATAGAATTTATACCGATCCATCAGGCGATGTTTAATCATGACTACCTGGTGATAGATAAAATCTTGAGGTATATCGTGACAATCCTCAGCGATATCTAAGCCATTGATACTGACTGATCCGATTGTTTCGTTAGCCAAAGCCGGATTTTTTATCCGTTGTGACGGAATGATATCCAGAGACAGATGCAGCTCCTTTGCAATATGAATGCCAACGGGCACCCCTCCCCGTGGAATGGCGACCACCACTGAATCAGTGTCTTTATAAGACATTAATCGCTCAGTGAGTAAATGAGCTGCATGATTTCTGTCTCGAAACATATTTTACTTGTAAGTGTAAAATTGTAGACGCCTATAAGTTGGTTTCTATGATGCTTGTACCCCATTTTGATGATTATCATCAGTGCGCTACGGTTTGCTCGCAGCTTTCGCCTTCTTTGACTCTTTTTCCAGCTTTCTGAAATACCCGCGAAAGAGAAAATTATGTTTGAGTGCTTCCATGTTTTGATTAAAGCGATCTGTGCTCGATTGTAGATTATGCATGCTTTTTTTGAGATCGTTCGCGAAAACGGAGTCGCTTAGTAAAACACCCGCACCGCCTTCCCCTTTTTTCATTTCCTCGGTCAATTGCCGAATGTCGTTGGAGGCTTTCCGCGCACTTTCGCTGGCTCCTTGCAACTGCTCAATACTGGTGGTAAACTTCTTTGCTGTGGCGGAGTCTTTCAAAATAGAGCCTGCAAGTCCCTTGCCTTTTTTCACATCATCCAGGATAGAATTTAGATCCTGAGTGAAAATGACAGCATTCCGCGTGGTGCTCCGAAGACCCAAAATGGATTGCTTCACATTGAGCGCTACCGTAGTATCCATCAAAATACTCCACAGCGAATTGTTATTGTTGAGTTTCTCTGTGATCTTTTTAATGTCGTTTGTGATTTGGTAGAGGTTAGTATTGGTTTGATCAAGGGTTCGAAGCATATCCGTTGTCTCTACAGGCCGTGTGGTGACGAGCATGTCACCCTCTTCTATTATTTCAGTGGATGCAGTTGAAAGATTGCTGATGTTCACCAACTTGTTGCCCATGAGACCGTCCGTACCTACAGCCGCTATAGAGTTCTTCTTGATAAAAGGATGAACCCGGTCTTCAATGATCATGGTTACTTTTACTGACGTGTCACTAATGATTTCTACTCGCTTGATGGTTCCTACATCAATGCCTGAAAAACGTACGTTGTTGCCCTTCATCAACCCGTTTACATTGTAGAAAGTGGCGCTTACTTCAAATGTCTGATCAAACAGGTTTCGGTTCTTGCCAATGAGATATAAGGCCGCCAGTAGAAACACAAGGCCCATCATGACAAAAAAACCGAGTTGGATGTTATTCGTTGTTTTCATAGCGCGACATGTTAGTGAAAGAAGAGCCTTATTTTTTCATCTTGCTTTTTCTGAAGTTCTTCATACGGGCCGCTGGCATAGCAAATACCATCGATGAGCATCACCACCCAGTCAGATGCCATGGTCACACATTGCATATCATGCGATATGATGACGGAAGATGTTTGATATTTTTTTTGAAGATCAATCATCAGTTGGATTATTTCTTTAGCTGTGATGGGGTCCAACCCAGTGGTTGGCTCGTCATACAGGATAATCTCGGGCTGTAGTATAAGTGTGCGGGCCAGGGCAATCCGTTTTCTCATGCCACCCGAGAGCTCCACTGGCATCATATCTACCGTATGCTCCAAACCAACATTGCGTAAGGCCTCTAACACAAGGCTATTCACTTTGTCGCGATCCATTTCACTTTTCATCCAGTGCCTTCGAAGGGGAAACTCTAAATTCTCTCGTACCGTCATGGAATCATAAAGCGCATTGCTCTGAAAAAGAAACCCAATCTTCATACGCAGTCGGTCGAGCGATTCATGATCGAGTGAAAGCACGTCCTGCCCAAGGATTTTGATGGAGCCCTGTTCAGGCCTCATCAGCCCAATAATGCACTTAATCAAGACCGACTTCCCCGATCCAGACTTGCCGAGTACTACCAGATTTTCTCCTTTTTTCAATTCGAGATTGAAGTGGTCAAGCACTTTGTTACTACCAAATGATTTACATAGATCTTTTACTTCTAAAACAATAGTATCTGACTGTTCGGCCATAGGGTGGATATTGCTTGGCTATCGAATGATTTTATGTCAACCCAAGAAGGTCCGTTATTTGCACAGCAATCAAGTCAAGGACAAAAATGAGCAACGAGGAAACCACCACAGAAGAATTGGCCGAGTTGCCTACTCCTTCAGTACCTTTCTTAGAGTGATAGCCTTTATAACACCCGATGATACCGATCGTAAAACCAAAGAAGAAAGTCTTGGTGAGAGAAGGAATGAAATCACTAAAAGACAGTGCATTGAAAACTTGTGTCCAATACAGGCTCCAGCTCACCACCCCTTTGAGATTTACTCCAAGGTACCCTCCGTATAGCGCAATGGCGTTTGCCCAAAGCGAGAGCACCGGTAGCATAAGCGTGGCGGCCACTACCCGCGTTACCACCAAAAATTTAAACGGGTTGGTGCCTGATACTTCCATGGCGTCAATCTGTTCGGTCACGCGCATAGAACCTAACTCGGCCCCAATGCTAGACCCAATCTTGCCTGCAGCAATGAGAGCTGTAATCATCGGTGAGATTTCGCGCACCAACGATACCGATACCATGGCCGGTAGCCACGACTCCGCGCCAAACTCCACCAGTGTAGGGCGCGATTGGATTGTGAGTACCAACCCCATGATAAAAGCAGTGATGCCGACCAGGGGTAGCGACTTATACCCTATAAAAAATGACTG
>JAIENH010000335.1 GCA_019751475.1 Cyclobacteriaceae bacterium | reverse complement strand
CTTCCGATGGTAGTGCGAAATACCGACACAGTGTTACTGCTAACATTTGGCGATACAACATCGGCTTTTCCGTCACCGTCAAGGTCGCCAATGGAAACCAAGTAAGGACCAGATCCTGATGCAAAGTCAACTTTGTTAGCAAAACTGAAGCTACCGATGCTACTGGTGTTGCGAAATATAGACAATGTATTGCCGCTAAAGTTTGCTACTGCCAGATCGATCTTCCCGTTCCCATCAAGGTCGCCTATAGAAACTGAAAAAGGACCTGTTCCGGTTGTGAAATCTACTTTGACCGCATAATTAATTACACCTATACTGCTAGTATTGCGGAATAGCGAGACGGTGTTGCTGTTAAAATTTGTTACCGCTAAGTCAGGCTTATCATCCCCATCAAGGTCACCAATAGACACTGACCAGGGTTGCGTTCCGGTTGCGAAATCTACTTTAGTAGCAAAACTGAGGCTACCAACGCTGCTTGTATTACGAATTACGGAAACAGAATTGCTTCCGGTACTGGAATTTACTACTGCCAAATCAGGTTTACCATCCCCGTCAAGGTCGGCAATTGAAACTGAACGAGGGGCTGTTCCGGTTGCGAAATCTACCTTGGAGCCAAAACTAATGCTACCCAGGCTGCTGGTATTTCGAAACACCGATACTGTATTGCTGTTCAAGTTTGCTAATACCAAGTCGGGCTTACCGTCCCCGTCAAGGTCGGCAATCGAAACTGACTGTGGTCTTACGCCAGTTGCAAAATCTAGTTTGGCGGCAAAGTTGATGTTGCCAGCTCCAGAACTTGTATTTCGAAATACCGACACAAAATTGCCTGTAGAATTAGCTACCGCAAGATCGGCCTTGCCATCTCCGTTAAGATCGCCAGCGGAGACTGCCCAAGGTTGTGATCCAGTTCCAGTAATGAAATCTACTTTGGCTGCATAGCTAATATTGCCTGATCCGCTTCCAGTGTTTCGAAATACTGAAACAGTATTGGTACTGGCAAAGGCATTTGATACGGCCAAATCGGCCTTTCCGTCTCCATCAAGGTCGCTAATGAAAACTGAGGAGGGACTTAACCCGGTTGTAAAATCTACTTTTGCAGCGAAAGAACATGGATCAATAATTCCGCCACCTGAAAACGTAACGGTAAAAGGCGTTGCAGAGAAAGCTATTAAGCCAGCAACATTTACTGTGATTGATTGGTTGGTAGGTTGCCCCAACTGGCACGGTAACCGTAAGTTGTGTAGCGGTAGCAACACTTACTATTGCTTGAGTTGCTCCGAAGAAAACAATGTTGTTCGTAGGGGCAGTGTTAAAGTTTGTGCCCGTAATTGTTACGGTTGTACCGATTGGGCCGCTTGCTGGGGTAAAGGAGGTAATGGTAGGTGGGGGAGTAGCCCCGATGGTAAAGTTGGTGGCACTTGTAGCGGTTAAGCAATTTGTGGTAACGGAAATTACTCCCGTTACTGTGCTGGCTGGTACAGTAGCCGTTATGCTGGTTGTTGTGCTGGCCGTTACAGTTGCAGTTCTGTTGTTGAAAAATCTCACAACATTTTCTGAAGGTGTTGCACTGAAGTTAGTTCCGGTAATAGTAACGGTGCTTCCTATCGGGCCAACGGCAGGTGTAAACGAGGAAATTGTTGGGGCGGGGATGGCAGTACCCAAGCGGAGTTTTTTAGTAAACACAGCACCTGGGTTCGAGTTCTGGGTGCATGGACCCGGATCGAGATCAGCGCTAACGCCAGCCTGCATTTGACCCGTAATATATAAGTTAGGCAATTGTACCTTGATGCTCATCTCAAACCCACTATTCATTGAGTAAGCCCATACAAAATTCCCATCGGTATCAAGCTTTTGAAGGAAATAATCAAAGCCCCCGGCAAGGTTGAAAGTGCCTGCGCCAGGATCAAAATCGATAGTGCCATTAAAATTTCCAGCGGTATAAATGTTTCCGGCTCCATCGGTGTCAAGGGTTGTGGCATAATCACCGCTTCCCGCTCCGAATAATCTCGCCCAGACAAAATCTCCATTCATATCCAGCTTGGAAATAAAAATATCGGAGCTGCCTGCCGATGCGAGATTGAAAGTTCCTGCGCCCGGATCAAAATCTGAAGTGCCATAGACACCACCTGTCATGTAGATGTTTGCGGATGCATCCAATGCCATGTCACCCACGTCCGCGACACCGCTTGCGGCACCACCGAATGTTTTTGCCCAAATAAAGTTTCCATTATTATCAAGCTTTGAGATAAAAAAGCCTCCGCCACTGGCCGGGGTTAAATTAAACGTGCCTGCGCCCGGATCGAAATCTGCAGTTCCTCTTAAAAAGCCACTCGTATAAACATTACCAGACGCATCAAGTGCAATACTTCTGCCCTTATCATCGCAGGCACCGTAGGTACCCGCACCCAGCATTGCCTTGGCCCAAACAAAATTTCCATCTGAATCGAGCTTGGAGATAAAGATATCCCGGAACTCACCGGCCGTTATATTGAATGTTGCTGCACCAGGATCAAAATCGATTGTTGTTTGAAAGTATCCGGTAGTATAAATGTTACCCGATGCATCAAGTGCTATGCTTTCAGGAAAAGCATGTGCTGCCGTAGTTGCTCCTTTGATTTGTTTAGCCCAAATGAAATCGCCATCCGTAGTTAGCTTAAGAACAAACATATCGTACCCAACGGCCGAAAGATTGAAAGTTCCTGAACCCGGGTCAAAATCCATTACATCACCTTTATCAAAAAATCCTGCAATAATTACATTTCCAGAAGCATCTACCCCTATTGCATCAGCAGTATTATAAACATTTTTTATGGATTTAGCCCAGATAAAATCTCCATTTGAATTCAACTTGGAAATAAAAATACCATCGTCCGAACCAGTAACGCTCATGTTAAATACTCCAGGCCCCGGATCAAAATCCTGCGTTCCGAAAAAGTTTCCCGTAGTATAGACGTTCCCGGAGGCATCCGTGGCAATACCGTTTCCCCCGTTGTATAATGTGGCACCAATATTTTTTGCCCAATCGAGTAGCGGTGCTTCTTGGGCAAAGCAAATTGAAGTAGGCAAAAGCAAAACCATTATTACAAACTGATTTACCAATTTCGAGGCCGGACCGTTTATTCTCATTTGAAGAAATAATTTCGTTTAAAGTTACTGCTACGCCTCCCCACCAAATAGTAAAAATCCGAATAACGGAGACGGACTAGCTACCCTTCAAATGTGAGATTAAAAAAGGCGCGAGTAAATCGCATGATGATGTTAGGCAACTAAGTGCCTAGTGGTGTCTAACCTGAGATTACTTTTCCACCAAAAAGGCATGCGCAGGCATTAACTCTATGGTCTTGCCCCCAACATTCAACACATCGGTTTGTTTTTGGGTGATGATGAAGCCTGTTTTCATTTCAAAAAAATCCATCGCCTCTAGCAGCCCCTTTGTTTCACGGTCTTTGTTTTCATTATGCACCTGCTCGCATACCTGTATCAGCATTTTGCATTTACCTTTTTCAAACACTACGAAATCGCATTCTGTCTGCTCGCGAAAGTAGGAGAGGTCATAGCCCTTTTTTCGCAA
The DNA here is from genome assembly GCA_019751475.1 of Cyclobacteriaceae bacterium. GTDB lineage: Bacteria > Bacteroidota > Bacteroidia > Cytophagales > Cyclobacteriaceae > ELB16-189. The sequence goes on along the minus strand of JAIENH010000335.1, from coordinate 969 downwards.
AAACAGATAAACAATATTTTCCAGTAATCGGCCTTTGTCTTTGGTAAAGCTTAAACTGTTGGCATTCACTAAGCCCGTGTCGATGGCATAAACTTTCCGTGGGTTTACACCACGGTTTTTGGCCGACCAACTGAAGCGTTGCAAAAAAAAGAGCAGGTAAGTATCTTCTAACCACGATAGATAATCGGATACCGTATTGGCCGAGCCTACATGAAACGCTTTGCGCAAGCTGTTGTAGGTAACTTCTTTGCCCACATTGGAAATCAAAAAAAGCGTGATGTCCATTAACGTCCCCGTATTTTTTATTCCATAGCGTATGGCGATGTCTCGCGATACAATATCCTTCAATAGCATGTGCAATATTTCGTGGTTCTCATCGCGCAGGTATTCGGGAAAGCCACCGTGCTGCACATACTGCTCAAAGGCTACAGCGGTGTTCTTCATTTTTTTGTATAATAAAAACTCTGGGTACGAAAATGGAAACAACTCATGATGCAAGTGCCTGCCCGTAAGCCGTGTGCCCAATTCTTTGCTTAGCAACGAAGCGTTGGAGCCAGTGATAAAAACTTTTTTACCACGGTCGTGCAATTGCCGCACATAGATTTCCCATGAGGGCACGTTTTGGATTTCGTCAAAGAAGTAAACTTTTGTTTCTGTACCGATTACTTCGTCCAGCTTTTGAAAATCACCCACTACAAAGTCATGCACGCGTGGGTCTTCAAAATTAAAATAAGCCGTTCCAGATTTGTACCGATGCTTCAATTGCTCCATCAGCGTGCTTTTGCCACACCTGCGTATGCCCGATATTACCTCCACTTGGCTGCTGCTGATTTTCATTTGCGGGATGTAATCACGCGCTATAAAAGAGCTAGTCTTTTTATACTCTTGCTGGAGCCGATAGGCTATCTTTATTTCTGATTTCAGTACCATACAAATTTCTTTGTTTACGGTACAAAGATATAAAAGTTT
>JAIENH010000135.1 GCA_019751475.1 Cyclobacteriaceae bacterium | reverse complement strand
TATGTTTCCTCGCACCATCCGCGACTTGACCACGCGACCTGGGTATGCAGCAAAAAAATTCATCGAGGGAAACCGCGTGCTCTATTACGGACCTGTGGGCTATTTCTTCCTCATGATTACGCTCTTTGTTCTTTTCTTGGGACTCCTGGATATAAATATTGTGGAGTTTATGAAAAGCAATAACCCGTTTACCAATGATGAAGGGTTTGGAGAGAAGCAGAAAATGGCTTTTCAAAATATGATGCAAGTAATGACTGATAACTTAAAACTCATTTCCTTTATTTTTATTCCTCTGCAAGCTTTAGCTTCCCGGTATATTTTTTTTCGAAAGCAGCCTTACAATTTTTTAGAACATGCAGTCCTTCCACTGTATATGCAAGGCCACATCTATTGGCTCAATATTTTTGGCTCCATTTATTTTATGTTAACCGATTCTTTTGGATTCAATCTTGTGAAAGTGGTATTAAGTATAGTTTATATTTGTTTTGGCTACTCCACTATCTTCTCGAATGAAGGTAAATTAAAAGCTGCGGCAAAGGGATTTGGAGTATATATTGTAAGCCAGCTTTTGTTTTCTTTACTTGTGGCCATACTAGTTGGGCTTATGCTGTGGTTGAATCCTGAATTCTTCGAATTGATGAGGCCTTCGAATAATCGTTGATATCAGATACGATTAGTCTTTCATAAACTCCGCAATCAACCGATGGAAGTGATGCGTGCCGGTTTCACGCGTTACGGAATAGCGGCCAAATTTGTAAAAGCGTGAGCGAATGCCTTTCTGAACATTTTGCACCACGTCTTCATCTTCTAGCTCTACATTGTGCAAGTCAGCACCTGCACCTTGCCGAAGTTTGCTCTCATCCCACACATACGACAGGAAGCGCACCTTCGTACGGCTGGGTCCCATCGGGCTAATAACGTTGAGCGAAAGCCCCCATGGATAGAAGTTAAACATCAGGTTAGGGAATATCCAGAAATAATAACTCGCAATTTGTTTGCCGTGGTCGGGAGAGGCGACAGGCAGATCAAAAACCATTTCGCCTTCTTTGGCAATGCCCACCTGTAAGCTGGCGTAGCGGTAGAGTTCTACCGTGTAGTTGCCATAGTCGATTACTGAGTTAAGCCCGGCATGCACAAAGGGTATATGAAATCCTTCCAGGTAGTTTTCACAATACAGTGCCCAATTGGCCTCTACTATGTAATCTTTGGACAGGTCAGGGCGAAAATGAAATTTTTCAAACGGCATCCAATTAATCCGGTCTATCATCTCTTTGAAGTAGACTGATGCAGGCACAGTGGGATGAAGTGAAGTAAACAACCATTTGCCAAACTGAAAGAGCGGCAGTGATGTGAGGTGATCGGCATCGCTGGGGAAGTCTTTCACTTCCTTGAATTCGGGCATGGATTGAAATTTGCCATCGAGATTGAATCGTCTTCCGTGGTATTTGCACCGGATGTCCCGTAGTTGACAAGGTTTCTCTACTAAGAGGTTGCCGCGGTGCGTGCACACATTGGAGAGGCAGTGTATTTTGTCGTCTTTGTCTTTTGAGAGAACAAGAGGTTCATCTAAAAATGAAGGCAGCAGCGTGACAGGCGTCACCCACCCGGCATCGCGCACGGAATCAACATCACCCGCGAACTGCCAGGAGTTTGCGAAAATCTTTTCTTTGGAGGCCTTAAAATGCTCTTCTTTTTTATAGAAATCCACATCCAGTGTCCTGGCGGTGGCAATGTTTGGATCAACGGAAAGGCCCATGGTGTGAAATTTTCTAAATTTAAGAATTCATCCTGATTGTCTTGCAACCGACACACCTTCCGGAGCCTGCTTCCGTTAGCAAGAATAAAAGGAGTCGTCAATTAATAGTCAGTTGAAAACAGAAATTGAAAGACTCCTTAATCATCAAAAGCATTAGCCAATGAAACCTAAATCAATTCTTTACTGGGCTGCTCGCATCGTGGCGGCTATCATCATGCTGCAGACGCTGTATTTTAAATTCACCGCGGCACCGGAATCAGTTTATATTTTCACCACTGTGGGGATGGAGCCTTGGGGCCGGATTGGTGTTGGGGTGATGGAGCTTATCGCCTCCGAACTTTTATTGGTTACGACTACGGCCTGGCTTGGGGCAGGTCTTGCGCTTGGATTGATGACAGGCGCTATTGGTATGCACGTAACGTTGCTGGGCATTGACGTGCAAGGTGACGGTGGATACTTGTTTTTTCTGGCGCTCGCGGTAGCTACGTGTTCAGTCGTAGTGCTTATACATGATTATCAAAAAGTGGAGAAACTCGTAAAAGTGCTTTTTGCCAAAAAGTCGTAAGATCAAGGCGTCTTGACACCTCAAGGTGTCTGACGCCTTATCAATATGGTCTTTAGTTCTTCAGTAGGGCAATAACTTTTTCCAACTCCAATTGATAGGCTGTATTCTTCAGCATTGAAGTGAGTCCTTCCAATTGGTAATTGGGTATGGCCTGATTGACTTTCAGTTTTCCATTCATGTCATTAATAATGTCCAGCACATCTTTTTGGGTAGCGAGGGAAGCATCGGCTTCCACTTTGCGTTTTAATTCCGTGAGCGCAAATATTTTTGGATCTTCCAATGCCACGGTGGAGGCTACGTTGCTTGCCTTCGTTTGTTCATCCATGCAGGTATTGTATTCTGTAATGATCTGATCCAAGTGTTTTCTGCCCAAGGCATCTGCTTTTATTTTTTCGCGAATGGTTTCACAATCATCCAGGAAATCAGACACTACTTTTTTGAATGTCAGGTTGGGTACTTCCAGCGCTTTACCATCGCGCTTCACCAGGTAAGGCGCATCGTAAATCGTACTGTTTTGCCTGCGCCCGATATACGAACTAAGAAACCCTGACCTCACTAGCTTCATCAATCGGTAACCGTATTCAGAACGAATAGGATGATAGATTTCATTTTTTTGTTGCACAGCTCGCACTTGAATAGCGGTGAAACTATTTTTTTTCTTCCCCTCAACTACTTGCACACGGTCTTGAATGTCATACATCAGAATATTGACTTTACCACGCAGCGTGTCGCCCTTCAGTGTGACAACGTAATCCTGCGCATGCAGCAGCGAAGAGGCGATGAGTAAAAGAGAAAAAATAAGTTGCTTCATACTACTATCCTGATTAGGCCGCAAGTTAATCGCTTCTGATAAATACTGTATTGGATTATTTTTGAGAAAGGACGTAATTCGCATAGTTTTTCCTATGGTAGATTACAATCCCAAAGCATGGCTCTCCCTCATCGTGCACAGCTACAGCAGGCACGTGATGCGTACACTCATGCCTGTTTTGGCTTTTATGGCGGGTTTTTCCATTCTCGTTTGCTACGTGATACTGGATGTGTTTCACCTTCATGAAAAGGAATTTCATAGTACCATTCAAATGCATTCATTGCTGGGTATTGTGCTCGGTTTGTTTTTGGTGTTTCGCACCAACTCAGCCTATGATCGATGGTGGGAAGGCCGAAAGCTTTGGGGTTCCATGGTAAACAACACCCGAAACCTGGCGCATAAACTCAACGCTTTTCTTTTAAAGACTGACCACGAGCAGCGACAGTATTTTGCATTGATGATCCCCAACTTTGTAGTCTCTGTAAAAGAATACCTGCGAAGAGGCGTAAATATGCACGACCTTGAGAACACAGGTCCTGACTTTGAAGAGCGATTTAAGAATGTGAAGCACATCCCGAATCGCATTTCGTCCATGCTGTATGAGCGCGTCAATGAACTCTACGTGCATAAAAAACTTTCTGGTGATCAGCTTTTTATTGTGGACAAAGAACTGAAAGAGTTTTCTGATATCCTGGGAGCCTGCGAGCGGATCAAGAACACACCTATTCCGTACTCGTATTCCATGTATATTAAGAAGTTCATTTTTATCTACCTCATCACACTGCCGTTTGGGTTTGTCACTACCACGGAGTACCTAACGGTGCCCATCGTACTGCTGGTGTCGTTTGTTATTCTGAGCGTAGAGTTGATTGCCGAGGAGATTGAAGATCCATTCGGTAAGGACGCAAACGACCTTCCAACCGATCAGCTTTCGGTAAAGATCAAACAAGATGTACGTGAGATTTTATTGCAGGCTTAGTCGGCCAGGAGTGTATAGAGGGCGTAGAGAATAATTAACAATATCATAACAGCATACATCACTAAGTCTACCCGCACGTACGCCTTGTACTCTTCATACAACTTTTTGATCGCTCGAAACATAACTTTAGTCGCAAAATTCTGTTTAAATGTAACTAATTAAAGGTTTTTCCGTCTTCAACACATATTTTACCGCCATTTCAATACCCTATGCGAAGATTGACCCGTGTCGTTTTGTTTGTAGTAGTTGCCACTCCCACTTTTGCGCAAGATAAGTTTACCATCAACGGCACCATCAAGGACGCCTCCAACGGTGAGGCTCTGATTGGTGCAACGGTGTACATCAAAGAGATTAAGAACGGTGCCACCACAAATGAGTATGGTTTTTATTCCATCACCTTGCCTCCGGCCACCTACACCATTGACT
>JAIENH010000662.1 GCA_019751475.1 Cyclobacteriaceae bacterium | reverse complement strand
GACTTGCCTCTTACCGATGGTGGAGGCAACACGTATCTCAACCTCATTGACTTTAATGCCATCAGCAGTATGGAAATCATTAAAGGGCCTGGGGCAAGTTTGTACGGTGCCGGCACAGGTGGTGTGGTACTCTTGCAGTCGCCTGAAAGCAAAATGACATCCGTGAATTACTCCGTGATGATGGGAAGCTTCGGTCTCTTTCGTGTTCATGGCGGTGGCACCATCTTTCACTCGAAGAAATTTTCATTAGATATTTTATTCGCTTACCAAAAAGCCACTGGCTACCGACAGCAGACCGAAATGAAGCGTCTCGCCACACAAATAAACTGGCGTAATGCCATCGGGAAAAAAGGATCATTAAAAGGAACATTGCTTACTCCAACACTTACGTACCAGACACCGGGCGGATTGACTTTGGCACAATACGAACAAGACCCACAACAGGCCAGGCCTGCTACTGCAACATTGCCAGGCGCGGTTGAGCAACAAGCATCGGTTGGAAATGGCACAGGATATCTAGGACTCGTGTACGAACACGAGTGGTCTCCGTCATGGTCGGCACGAATAGGCGCTTACAACGGGTATACTCAGTTTATCAACAAGGCCATTCGCAATTTTGAGGAGCGAACAGAAATCAACTGGGGAGGGCGTGCCGATGTGCAATACAAATTTGAGACATCTTCCATCAAAGGCAAGGTGACTGTTGGAAGCGAGTACCAGGGTTTTGCTTCACCCGTGAAAGTGCATGACAACAACCTTGGTACCAAAGGCAATTTGCAAACTGATGATGAGTTACAATCGCAGTTCCTGGTGACCTTTGCACAAGTCGAGGTTGATCTCCCAAAAAACTTTTACGCAACACTGGGTGCAAGCGGAAATTTTGTACGTTATGAATTTTTAAGAAACTCTTTGTCACCTGCAGTTAGTCATTCAAGAAATTTTAATCCCGTGATCTCACCACGGATCGCTTTGCTGAAAAAAATTACACCACTGATTTCAGTCTACGGTAGTGTGAGCAGCGGGTTCTCTCCACCTACGTTGGCAGAAGTGCGGCCTTCGACCAACACGTTCAATAATTCGCTTAACGCGGAACGGGGCACCAGTTACGAGGCAGGCATGAAAGCTACGTTTTTTAGGAACTTTTCAGCTGAAGTGGCACTCTACGATTTTCGTCTCAATGAAACCATCGTGATACAACGCGATGCAGCCGGGGCTGATTTCTTTGTGAATGCAGGAAAAACATCGCAGAGAGGTGCAGAAATTTTTCTGGCCTGGTCGCCCACCATTGGCAAGAAGCTGGCATCCACGCGTTTCTGGGCAAGCTACACCTTTAACCGTTATCGCTTTGATGAGTACGTCAATGATGGGAAAGATTATTCGGGCAACGCACTCACAGGAGTGCCGCCTACGGTGCTGGTTGTGGGTGCAGACATTCGCTGGAAAAATCGTCTGTATGCTAATCTCACCGGCAACTATGTAGATCGGCTGCCGCTTAATGATGCCAACACCGACTTTGCATCCGACTATTTTCTATTGGGTGCTCGTGCCGGCTATACCTTCCACACAAAAATACCCGTTGAGTTTTTTGCCGGCATCGACAATGCGATGAACCAACGCTATAGTTTAGGAAATGATCTGAACGCTGCCGGTGGCCGCTACTACAATGCTGCTGCTCCGCAGAATTATTATGCAGGGTTGAATGTAAAGCTTGAATTCCCTTCGCGGAATTAGTGCGTAAGTGTGGGTCTGATAAATTTTTTGTCCACCCACTGAAGCACGAAAATAAATACGGCACCAAAAATGAAAAGGTAGCCGAAGCGTGCCATGCCTTTTAAAAATCCCCAGTCGGGTGTGAATTGAAGTTGCATAACAGCAAACACAGCCCCGCCTATAAAGCAAAGCAACCCAAGTGCAAGCCAGACGTACTCGCGCGTGGGTCGCGTGGTAGCCGACTGCAAGCGGCTGGTGACACGAACGGAAAACGAAGGTGACAATTTAAATTCAGGTTCCTGCTGCAACGCACGAAAGACATGACGATAGGCGCGACTGTCTGCATCCGTAGCCTTGAGCTGGCTCTGCTCGGCTTCGCGCTGGAGAAACTCCTCCTGCTCATCAAAAGACTTTATGTCACTCATTCTCCCAAATGTTTTTTTACTTTCTCTTTCAATAACTGACGTGCACGAAATAAATAATTTTTCACGGTACCCTCCGGCATTTCGGTGATGGTGCCGATCTCCGCATAGTTCATGCCATCAAGGTGATACAAAGTAAGCACTGTTTTGTATTGCACGGGCAATTGATCAATCAATTTTACTATCCATTGGTCCATATCACTTTCTGTCAGCGTGGTCTCCGGGTTTTCACTGTCGATGAATCGCTCCAGGCTGTCGTGGCTCTCCGGCAGGTCAGCAAATGCCATCTGCTGCTTTCGCAAATGGTTGATAGCATGCCGATAGGCCACGGTGGCAATCCACGTGCTTAACCGCGACTGAAATCCAAACTCACCAATTCTGTCAAAGACCTTCATAAACACGTCCTGGCAGAGCTCTTCGCGGTCTTCGCTCTGCTTGACAATCCGTCCGATCATGTGGGCCACCAGTCGCTCGTTTTGCCTGATGAGCAGGCCAAACGCCTGCATGTCCCCGCTTTTTACCCGGGAGACTAAGGCACGATCGTCCATCATTGGTGGGTTAGACACCGGCTGCCGAGTGAATGTTGCAGGAAGTTATATAAAAATAGATTCCGGGCTTGTTCCTTCTTTTTTAGAAAAATATTGGGTTACTGCAACATTCAAACGCACGTGTGTGTCATACCTCTCAAATAAGAACAAACAAAACAATATTCATATGACCATTATCGAAGTTTTAATGCCGATCTCCATTCTGGGAAGCTTAGGCGCTGCTATTTATTTTTTCACGAAAGTGATGACTGACTATATCCTGAAAAAGAAAATGATCGATAAAGGTTTTGTGAACGAAGACACGCAAGCCATATTCAAGCAGCACGTGGTAGATGTTGATAATAAGTATTCGTCCCTGAAGTGGGGTCTTATCATTTTCTTCGCAGGCCTTTCATTGGTGATCCTGGAGTTTATCCCCTACAGCTCTTACTCACCCCTTCCCTACGGCTTGTTTGCTGTGTCGGTATCCATTGGCTTTTTGATTTACTATTTCATCGCCAAGCGTGACGTAAAATAATTGTTCTACTTATTTCCATAATCTACCAGCCATGTTTCGCAATTATCTAAAGACGGCCATTCGCAATTTGCTTCGCCATCGTTTCTTCTCCGCCATCAATATTTTTGGTTTGGCTGTGGCCATGGCTTTGTCCATGGTCATTATCATGCTTGTGGCCGACCAGATGACGTACGATCGCTACAACACTAAGCGCGACCGCATCTATCGAATCAACGCAGTTCCTCAAGGTTCGAATGGAGAAATACTCAATGAATACGCCACTACTACATTGCCATTGAAGCAAGAACTTCTTGACAACTATACGGGTGTGGAGAAAGTGGTGCGCATCATGCGTGGCTTTGGCAACTTGTGGCTGGAGATGGAGCAGAACGTGAACATCCCGATCGCTGGGTATTATGCAGACGCTGAGATATTGGACGTGTTTGAATATGAATTGGAGTATGGAGACTCACGCACGGCATTGGTAGAACCCTACTCGGTTGTGCTCAGTAAAAAAGCTGCCAAGAAGCTGTTCAAACAAGAGAACCCCATCGGTGAAATTTTTAAAGTAGGCGAAGAGGGGCCCTACAAAGTAACGGGCGTATTAAAAGAAACAATAAATAAGTCGCATATACCATTTGAGGCACTGGCAAGTATTAGCACGGTGAAAAGTTTAGAGGCGCTAAACAAACGTGGCAAAAATCTTGACAACTGGTACAACTATACAGCGGGCTGGGTGTATGTGTTGCTTGAAAAAGGAAAGCAGCCACAAGACATTCAACCTGCTCTTTCAAAGATTGAGCAAAAGCATTTTGCAACACTCACCAATCCTGATACTCAACAAAAAGTAAAATACAAGCTTCAGCACTTGATGAACATTACACCTGGCCCTTTTCTCAACAACATGATTGGGCCATTCCTTCCTTGGATTTTCGTTTACTTCTTCATCGGTTTGGCAGGTGTGGTGATGCTTACATCCTGTTTTAATTTTACCAATTTGTCCATCGCTCGTTCATTGACACGCGCGCGTGAAATTGGTGTGCGCAAAGTAACGGGTGCTATGCGCAGCCAGGTGTTTGTTCAATTCCTGTCAGAATCTGTGATAGTTGCTTTGCTTGCACTTGGGGTGGCGCTGGTTATGTTGGTTGCATTAAAGCCGCTGATGCTTCAATTGAGCCTGGCGCGAATGCTGCGTTGGGATTTAGAAGCTAATTATTTTGTGTACGCAGTGTTTTTTGTTTTCGCCATTGTGGTAGGCATTCTTGCCGGAATTTTCCCCGCAGTGGTGCTGAGCAGTTTCCAACCTTCGGGAAACTCCTTGGCAATCCGTGCGCCGTAGTCGTTGATGTCTTCGTATTCC
>JAIENH010000654.1 GCA_019751475.1 Cyclobacteriaceae bacterium | reverse complement strand
AATCATCCGGACACCTCATTTACCCCTTTTACAAATCCCATAAAAGTAATTCTACAAAACTGAAACATATTAATTACTTTCACGTTTGTAGAATTTAATGACCATTCAAATATGAAAGGGACTTACCTGGGAGAATTAGAAGAATTAGTGCTTTTGCACGTGGGTATCTTGTACCCTGAGGCCTATGGCGTGGCTGTCATGGACGAAATTGAAAAGCAGGCGGGCCGCAGTCTCAACATCAGCGCGGTACACTCGGTGCTCACCCGGCTGGAGGAAAAAGGCTATCTCAAATCCAAAATGAGTGATCCCACCGAAGAGCGTGGCGGCAGACGGAAACGAATTTTTTTATTGACTGTAGCAGGTAAACGCGCACTCGAAGATGCGAATGAGTTGCGCAACCAGCTTTATAATCAAATACCCAAGGTAGCCCTTCAATCCATAGTTGTTGGTTATTAACTGGTTGATGTTAGTGGAATATGAAACCAACAACTACTAACCACCGACCACCAACTCCCCCTCGCTGGGCTGATACGTTTTTACGCTGGTATTGTCGTGCCGATTTGCTGGAAGAGATTCAAGGCGATGTGTATGAACTATTTTATAGAGTGGCTATGCAAAATAAACGCAAGGCAGATATCTACTTCATCTGGAATGTTCTGCGCTTTTTCAAGTGGTCAAACATTAAGAGAAGGAAAAGAAGATATTCATCCAATTCAACTGATATGTTTAAGAGTTATTTAGTCACCGGAATTAGAAACCTGTTTCGTCATCGCCTGAATGGCTCAATCAATATCTTGGGTCTATCGCTGGCGGTGGCTATTGCCGTCACGGCCTTCATCGTGATCGACAATCAGCTTCATGCCGACTACTTCCACCAAAATCTTGATAGAATTTATCAGGTTACGAGTAACCTTGAAGTTGACAAACGCACCGAAGAGTGGAGTGATTCACCCATGATGTTGGGCCCATCCATACTCCAGGAACAAACTGCCATTGAATCTTTTACGCGCATTGAATATGGGAATGCTGACATTCGCTACAAGCAAAATGTGTTTAATGAACAAGTATGGTTTGTTGACGCGGCCTTCCTGGAAATGTTTAGCTTTCCGTTGTTAGCCGGGGACGCACAGGCATTGAACCAGCGAAATCAAATTGTGCTCGAAAAAAGTATTGCCAAAAAATATTTTGGAGATACGAACCCGATTGGTCAAAGCCTGTCACTCAAGTTCCGCGAGCGCGAGAAGCAAGAGTTCACGGTAAGTGCTGTATTCGAGCGCTCAACGGGGTCAACATTATACCCCGCTATACTTCTCTCCATGGCCAGCTTCCATGACTTACAGCCTGACAAAGCCAACGACTGGGCGTATCAAGTAGATGGCACGTTTGTTATGCTTCGTCAGGGTCACTCGGTTGACGAGGTCAAGAACCAAATGAATGCTTATGTGCATACTCAAAACATCGCTTCTCCGCAGTGGATGATCAATAAGTTTAACTTCCGCCCATTCAAGGGTCTTGGACTTGTAAGCTATCAGATTATAAGCTCTGTTTCGCAGGGTAGTCAAATGGAGGGTCTTATTTCATTAGGTGTTATTGCCAGCTTCCTGTTGATTCTGGCCTCGCTTAACTATATGAATGTGTCAGTGGCTACAGTGGCTACGCGATTGAAAGAAATAGGAATACGCAAAGTAATTGGCGGGCAGAAACGCGAAATCATTTTTCAATTCCTTACGGAAAATTTTTTGATGTGCTCACTGGCTCTCCTGATAGGGGGTATCGTATCTTATCTCTTTTTTCTTCCAGGGTTTAATGTACTTTTTCCAGCGAATATTCTCTTCGAGTTTTCGTCAGGAAACGTGATGTTTCTTTTCTTTGCTGGTTTGCTTCTATTTGTTGGGTTTCTTTCAGGTGCGTACCCTGCATTTTACATTGCTTCTTTCCAGCCGATTCAAATTCTTCGTGGCCGCGAAAAATTCGGACAGAAGAGTCTGTTCAGTCGTGTGTTGTTGACTTTCCAATTCGTTTTTGCATTCGTCACCATTGTGGGCTCATTTGTCTTCATCGACAATAGCATGTATCTGAAAAATAAAGATTGGGGATATCAACACGACAACCTGATTGCCGTACGAGTGGAAGAAAAAGACAAGTACCTCGCCTTACGCGATCAACTTTCGGCAAATCAATACATCACCAACATGGCTGGAGCCGATAAACATATTGGAAGGTCAAATGACAAGATTACCTTCATACATAACGAACAGCGAATTGAAACAATGGACTTTCGGGTGGGCTACAATTATCTGGAGACAATGAACATTCGACTAAAAGAAGGGCGATCATTCAATCAAACGATACAATCAGATAAAGCGGAGTCTGTAATTGTCAATGAAACGTTTGCCAGAAAATTGGGTTGGACTAATCCCATCGGCCAATCATTTGAACTCGATAGCGTGAAACGATATGTAATCGGAGTAGTGGCAGATTTTTATTATGAAGGATTTTATGATGTGCTGGGGCCTGCGATGTTTCGAATCGCCCAAGAAGATGACTTTAATTTTCTTGCCATCCAGATACAGGCGGGCCATGTGAATGAAACACAAGAGCAGGTCAAAGCAATCTGGCAAAATATTGCCCCGGACGATACCTATGAGGGCTTTGTGCAAGACGATGTGTTCGCTGATTTCAATCAAAACAATAACGCCCACATTCAATTGCTGACTTTTATCTGCACCATCACGGTAACCCTTACAAGCCTGGGGCTCTTTGGCCTCGTTTCCTTCAATACTACCCGTAGAATGAAGGAGTATAGTATTCGGAAGGTGATGGGTGCCACCGGCACGCAGATATTTCAGTTGATGAACAAGGATTATATAGTCATCTTGTCAATTGCCTTTGTACTCGGTGCGCCCACCGGATTCTTTTTGGTGAACTCGCTCATACAAAAAATTTATCCTGATCCACAAAGTGCAAATCCCTTGCCTTTCATGATTGCCGTGTCGCTCATGGTAGCAGGGGTGGCTATTACGGTAGCTTCACAGTTAGTAAGAATTACGAGGCAAAGCCCTAGCGAAGTGTTACGAAATGACTAAAAATAAAGCATCTAAACCTCCCCAGTGGGCTGACCGACTCCTTCAGTGGTACTGCCGGCCAGATTTTCTGGAAGAAATTCAGGGGGATGCATACGAACTATACTACCGAACCATCAAGAAGAGCAAAACACAAGCAAAGCTGCAATTTATCTGGAATGTCATTCGATTTTTTCGATGGAAGAATATCAGAAAACGGGAATCAATACACGAAAACGAACAGACTATGGACATGCTAAAAAACATTTTCAAAGTAGCCATTCGCAATTTCAGACGGCAACCCGGCCATTCCTTTTTGAGTGTATTTGGCCTCACGGCCGGCCTCACCTGCGCGCTGCTCATCATGTTGTGGGTAGTAAATGAGTTCTCATTCGATCGATTTCATGTGGATGCTAACCGGATTTACAAAGTACTTACACACGTGCAAGCCGATGGCAGTTATCAAACCTATGATGTCGCTGCTTCCAATATGGATATTTCTTCCGTTCCAGAGGTGGCAACACTCGTGAGCGTCTCCACAGGAACACGCTGGCCGCATGAATTGTGTTTCCGGCCAGAAGGCAAAAACAATGAATGTATTTATCTCAATGGTGTGTATGCCAGCGAACAACTGTTCTCGACATTCAACTTCCCTATAGTAGAAGGCGATCGCAATCCGCTTAAAGGTCCTGCCAATATTGCCATCTCACGAAAAATGGCACAACGTCTTTACGGCACTGCCAGCGCTATCGGCAAAACGATCAAAATAGATAACAATGATAAACGAGTCGTCACAGTCGCTTCGGTGTTCGAAAACCCTCCCGTGAATTCATCGCTTCAATTTGACTTTGCGTTACCCTACGCCATTTTGCAGGCACAGTGGGGAATCAATGAAGAAATGATGCCGCGAAACTTTTTCGAGATATATTTAAAGACTAATACCGATATCTCGGCTGTACAACTCACTGAAAAATTGAATGATGTGCGCGTAGTCACCGAAGCGTACAAGTCGCAAAAAATAAGCTACCAGGCTTACCCGCTCACCGACTGGCATCTAAAAAGCAAGTTTGAAGGTGGGCAAAACACGGGTGGCAAGATTGAGTACGTCACCCTGTTCTCTATCATCGGGGTGCTGGTGGTGATTATGGCGATCATCAACTTAGTCAACATGTCCACCGCACGGGCCAGCTTGCGGGCGAAAGAAATTGGCATTCGAAAAGTGACGGGAGCCGTACGTGGAGCAATTGCCGCGCAATTCATGGGCGAATCATTTTTGATTGTGCTTTTTTCGTTTGCGTTTTCTGTACTGCTCGTTCAGTTTACACTCCCCTTCTTTAGTCAGTTAATCGGGCAACCTATCAGTTTGAGTTTGCTTAGTGGCAGTCTGCCGCTCTACTTAATGTCTGTATCTGGGGGAAAATCCCTCGCCTTTAGGCGAAGACTTTAGTTTAATAATTTTGTATGAAGCGAA
>JAIENH010000184.1 GCA_019751475.1 Cyclobacteriaceae bacterium | reverse complement strand
GAAGTCGCTGAAGCTGAGCGGGCGCAAGGCCTTTTCCACCTCTTTCTCTTCGGCATTCAGACTTTCCGGGTTTGGCTTCAGGTAATCTTCACGCATGGCAATTGGTACCTCAAAGCTACGGTGTAGCCGTCAGCCCTCAAACTTAAATTACAGTCATCAATTTAGGCTTACTTTTGTGGCAATGAATTCACGGATAAAGAACAGTCTCTATACACTCGGCCTGTTGCTGGTGTTGTTCCTGGTTTGGAAATACCGGCAACCCGCAGCCACGCCTATTCGGTTGGAAGGCAAAACGATGGGCACTTCGTACCACATTACTTATTTTGACAAGCTAGGCCGCAATTTCCAATCTTCGGTTGATTCGCTTTTAGTTTTGGTCAACAAGTCAATCAATACCTACGATACTGCTTCAGACATTTCACGATTTAACCGGGCCTCTCGGTTCGTGCGTTTCACCCTTCCCTATTTTTTTCCACCGCTGAAAAAATCGCAAGAGGTGGTGGCCAGTTCGCAAGGCGCTTACGACCCCACCATTATGCCACTGGTGAATGCCTGGGGATTTGGGCCCAAGAAAATTGAGCGACCTGATACAGCCGAGGTGCTGTCGGTGCGAGCATTTGTCGGGTTTGAAAAAATAAACTTCAATCGCGACAGCATTTGGAAAAACGACCCGCGTGTGCAATTGGATTTCAGTGCCATCGGTCAAGGATACGGGGCAGATGTAGTCGGAGATTTTTTTAAATCGAAATCCATTGAGAATTTTTTTGTGGAGTTGGGCGGGGAGGGTGTGGCTTTTGGAAAAAACCTTTCAGAAGATCGTGACTGGGAAATTGGCATATTGGATCCTGCCTCAGATTATGTCGAACAAAAATTTAAGGCCTATGCTACTCTTCGTGGAGGTGGGTTTTCAACATCAGGAAATTATTTCAATTACCGCGAGGTGGATGGCAAGCGTTACTCACATACCATTGATCCCGTGTCTGGATTTCCGGTTGAGCACGAATTGCTTAGCGCCACCGTGTTTGCTGCTGATTGCTCAACGGCCGATGCCTGGGCCACGGCCTTCATGTCAATGGGGCATATAAAAGGCCAGGAGATTTTAAAACAGCATCCGGAACTGCAAGTGTTGTTCATTTACTCATCAGGCAACGGTGTAGAAACTTTTGTTACAGATGGCATCCGCAAAGAACTTCGAATTCAGCCATGAAAATCCACATTTTAAAAACGACCTGTCACACGCGTAAGGCCGAACGAGCGTTATTAAAAGCATTTCCGTACCTTTCACCACTTTGAATGCTTTTCCTGGCTGCGTAGCATGGTAAAAGTTGTTCACTGACACCAGAATACGCTATGAGCCGGACTATCAAGTTTGCAAATCAACCTCAGGATTTTTACACCGCCCTAAGTCAGCGGGTGAATTATTATTTTAAGTCAAATCAGATCAGCCGCACGGCCAACTCCGAAATGGTAATTAAAACCATTTTCATGCTACTGTTGTATTTTGTGCCGTATGCTATCAGCATCTCCGGGCTTGTCACCACGTTCCCGTTATACTTGTTAGTGTGTTTGGTTATGGGACTTGGTATTGCTGGCATTGGTTTGTCGATCATGCATGATGCTAATCACGGATCGTATTCTAACAAACCGTGGGTCAATGATCTGCTGGGTTATAGCTTGAACGTAGTGGGCGGAAATGCCTTTAACTGGAAGATTCAACACAATGTACTCCACCACACGTACACCAATGTCTTTGATGTGGATGAAGACATTAGTCCTCGTGGCGCGCTACGCATGGCACCCGAATCACCCTGGAAGTCTTTTCATCGTTTTCAATTTGCTTATGCGTGGTTGTTGTACGGACTTCTGACTCTTGTCTGGGTTTTTGGAAAAGATTTTGGAAGGTTAGTTAAATACCAGCGCGAAGGTCTTGTAAAAAAGCAACGCGCTAATATCTACACCGAGTGGGCTGTATTAATTGCTACGAAAGCCGCGTACTTTTTCTATACACTGGCACTGCCGATGATGCTGTTGCCATTTGCCTGGTGGCAAATTTTGGTTGGATTTCTCGCCATGCATTATGTTGCAGGATTTATTTTAGCCATCGTATTTCAACCGGCACACGTGATTGATGGTACAGCTTACTTTCAGCCGGATGCCAACGGTAACCTGGAGAATAACTGGGCCGTGCATCAATTGCTTACTACTACGAACTTTGCTCACCGCAACAAGATTTTGTCGTGGTATGTAGGCGGACTGAATTTCCAGGTGGAGCACCACTTGTTTCCTAATGTTTGTCATGTTCACTACCGCCATCTTTCGTCCATCGTGCGTGACACGGCTCGTGAATTTGGCCTGCCGTACAAAATGAAGGAGACTTTTTGGGATGCCATGGTGGCCCACACTAAGCTGCTGAAGCAACTAGGTACAGACAAAGAGTTCAGACCTGTGATGGTATCGGCTTAAGCCGATCGTTTCGCACATTCATTTCAACTATTCTGCGTGTATCTTTAGCAATCGTTTCTCATGCTAATGAGAAGTTATTTGCCAAGAAGAATACCGCATGCAAGGTGATAATCAACCCTGGACATTCAACAGGTCGCCAAAAAAAATCCTGTCCATTCGCTACCAGGCCATGGGCGATGTGGTCATCACGTTGCCATACCTCCATTTCATCAAACGAAAGTTTCCTGATACTGAACTGCACTTTTTAACCCGACAGGAAGTCGCGGATATACCCAAGAGCCTGGTACTGTTTGATAAAGTAATTTCAATAAAGGGTGGAAGAAGTTTGCTTGGGCAATTTTTCTTCACGGTGCTCAAGTTGCCATTTCTGCTACGCCAGCGATATGAGATGGCGCTCGATTTACAAAATCATCGGTTGAGCAGGCTCGTACGGAAACTACTTGCGCCCGATGCGTGGTGTTCATTTGATAAGTATTCTCCACTACCTGCCGGTGAGCGCATTCAGTTGACGTTTGGAACTTTACAATGGACGTCCGTGCATCCTGATACTCAGTTTAATTTGAAAAGTCCTCCAGTCTTAACAATGAGCATTTTAAAAAAGCACGGATGGAATGAGGGAAGCAGATTGATTATCTTGAATCCCGCGGGCGCTTTTCCATCGCGGCATTGGCCTTTGGAAAACTATGTGGCCTTCGCAAAGCTTTTCAAAAAGGAATTCCAAGATGTACAATTTTTGGTTGTGGGATTAAGTAGTAAACTTTCTGAAGCAGCCTGGAATTTAAAAAGCGAATTACCCCAGTGTGTGATTAATCTTACGGGAAAGACTTCACCCTCCGAGGCTTTTGCTATTGTAAAACAGGCATCCTTGATCATAACAGAAGACAGCGGGCTTATGCACATGGCGTGGGTGCAAGGTGTGCCTACTTTGGCCTTGTTCGGTTCTACGCGAAGCGATTGGTCGCGACCGCTGGGTGACTCATCTCACTGCCTTGATTCTTCCGACCTGTCGTGTGGAAATTGCATGCTGGAAATTTGCAAGTGGGGAGACAACCGTTGTCTCACGCGCTATTCCCCCGAATTTATTTTTGAAACAGCCCAAGCTTTGCTGCGTCATGAAAAGTAATAGACGCATAGCGATATGGATACACGGAGGGTTGGGAGGAGGCTATCACGGCCAGGGCATCCCGGTGATTTCAAATCTTATTCAGGATATGGCCGCTTCGCTTGATGTAACTGTTTATTCAATGCTGCCAGCCAATAGAGACTATAAGCCAACGGGTTTTGAATTTTATTCTCCCGCGCAAATTATTCGACCTACCTTCTTACGGTGGATATTTCTGGTAACAAAGTTTCTTTTTAATCACTTGTTCAATCGATACACGATCCTTTATGCCTTTTGGGGATATCCGGCCGGTCGAATGGTAACGTTGCTGGGAAAACTCTTGAAGTTGCCTTCCGTAATTCATTTGCAAGGTGGTGACTCCGTCTACCTGCCATCAATTCAATACGGCTCATTGACGCCTTCACGAAGAGATGCTATTATCCGTTCCTATCAACAATGTACCCGACTTATTGCTCTTACAGAATTTCAGACGGAAAAAGTGCGCAGCCAGGACGTGAGTCGGCCTATAGACATAATTCCGTTTGGTGTAGATCGTTCGATGTTCCAGCGAATCAACAAGGAGCCATTAAAGAATAGGCCGCTTCGCTGTTTGCATGTAGCTAATTTGATACCGGTGAAAAATCAAGAGGTGCTGCTCAATATTTTCGAAGCACTGCAATCCATGGGGCCTTGTGAACTTCGCATAGTTGGATTAGATCACCTGAATGGGCAACTTGAGGCTTCGTGCAAACGAAGAGGAATTGCTGCCAAGGTTTGGTTCGTTGGACAACAAACGCAACAGGAGGTTGCAGGTCACTATGCATGGGCGGATGTGTTGTTGCATACTTCTATCTACGAAGGGCAGGCTGTGGTGATTGGCGAGGCATGGGCATCTGGTTGTTTGGTGGCGGGCACACTGGTGGGCTTGCTGGCGAATGTAGGAAGTCAGGCGG
>JAIENH010000600.1 GCA_019751475.1 Cyclobacteriaceae bacterium | reverse complement strand
ACTCCGCCCCGAACTTATTATCCATCAACGTCATCTTACAGAAATGGCACACATCGCTTCCATAGTTGAGAGGCTCTGGTTCGGTAGAACATGATTGTAAGAATACAACAACAAAGCCTGCTAGCACCCATCGACAAAACGCAAACCAACTCTTCATACCTACACTCTTTTCGGTTGATTAAACTTCCATTCATAAATCACTAACACCATCAACAGCACCGCTACTCCGATAAAAATCCATCCGCCAATATCAGGACCGGAGAAAGCCGTGAAATTGAGCAGCACTTTGGTGCCGATTAAAGGCGGCTGATACGACATGCCTTCAATTTTAATGGGCGCTTCCGGATTAAGGTTATGCCCGTAGTCGTATCCCCACAAATAGAAATCGACCAATGCTCCCAAGCCCGCAGCAAACACTACACCTACATACGTAAGTAACAACAAACGCTTGCCAAGAAGGCTGGCGAGCAACCCAATGCCAATGGTCACCCCTACGATATAAATCATGTAGCCAAACTCAGGGAACATGGACACTTCAATGGTGCGCATGCCGATGTAGTGATTAAGCGCGCTGATGGTGCGCACATCGCCCGATAGGTTGCTGATCCAGATTTTCATTTCAAGACCTTCCGGATATTGGGGTGCCCACATCAATATCTGCCACAGCGGCACGAAGTAGGCAGATATCAACACCAAAGCTGAAATTCCTATGGCTAAGCGTGTTACGGGTTTTATTGATTTCATTTTGCTTTTTTAAAAAAGAGCGCCCCATGTTGAGGCGCCCTACTCAAACCTGTAAACTATGAAACTTACTTACTTTGAGCCAGCACCATTATCTTCTATTACACCGGTTGAAAACTTAAGAGGCACATTGCTTCCCGCAGGCGAGACGCGGGCATATCCTTGCATCTCCTGGTGTAGAGCGGAGCAAAAGTCTGTACAATAAAAAGGTGAAACTCCCACTTCGTCCGGCACCCACTTCAGCGTTTGTGTCTCACCGGGCATGATCAGTATTTCGGCATTGGCCGCACCTTTGATAGCAAAACCGTGAGGAACATCCCAATCCTGCTCCAGGTTAGTGACATGGAAATACACCACATCGCCTAACTTAATTCCTTCAATATTATCAGGTGTAAGGTGTGAACGAATAGCCGTCATGTAAACATGTACCTCTTTTCCTTTGCGCTCTACCTTGGCTTCCTTCTCGCCTTTGGCCACGTACGGGTGATTATTATCTTCAATCTTATAAATCTTGGTAGAGTTGGGCATCAGCAAGCTGGCTGGAATTGCTTCTGCATAATGGGGCTCACCGGTAGTCGGAAAATCCAGCAACAGTTGCATTTTATCTCCGGATATATCATAAAGTTGTGCTGATTGGGTCAACTCCGGTCCGGTGGGCAGGTAGCGATCTTTTGTGATTTTGTTATACGCAATTACATACTTGCCGTGCGGCTTGCGGGTGGGGCCGCCCGGTACACACAAGTGACCGATAGAATAATAGGTTGGCACCCGGTCAAGCACTTGCAAACTCTTGATGTTCCACTTCACAATTTCAGACGATACAAAGAAAGACGTGTAGGCATTGCCATTGTTATCAAACTCGGTGTGCAAAGGGCCAAGTCCAGGCTTCTTTACCTCACCATACAGAGCAGACTCATACTTAATCACCGGTATACCGGCAAACTCTCCTTCGAAATCTTTGGCCGCTATGGCAGCCTGCATTTTAGTAAATGAAAACACGGGAATGAGCGCAGCCAGTTTACCGGAAGCCACAATGTACTCACCGGTAGGATCAGTATCACATCCGTGGGGCGACTTCGGGCACGGAATAAAGTAGATGATGTCCTTCAACACAGTCGGATCTAACTGCAATACTTCCGTCATCATCTCCGTAGTGGCCGTATGCGTTTTCTCATCCAATACATTGTGGGCGTATTTGGATTTTACTTTTTCACCTTTTCCCTGAGCTATGTATTCTTCTGCTTTCTTCCAATTCACCGCCATGATAAAATCCTTGTCCTTCTGTGTGGCATTTTGCTCCAACAATGTATAGGCCTGCTCGGTGTTGTAGCATGAGAAGAAGAACCAGCCGTGTGATGGGCCTTTGCCAGCCCGTGACAAGTCAAAATTCACACCGGGTGTTTTCAATTGAAAGCCGATATTCATGCGGCCCGTTTGCGGGTCTACTTTAATGAAGCTGACGGTGCCTTTGAAGTTTTGCTTGTAGGTACTGATCGGCACATCGGTTTTATCACCCATGGGCACACTGAAACGCGTACCGGCTACTACATATTCCGTATTCTCTGTGATAAAGGGTGACGAGTGATTGCCACCACTATTGGGCAACTCTATGATTTCTTCTGTGCGGAAGGTTTTCAAGTTAATGCGTCCAACGCGTGGCGTGTTGTTGGCATTGCCGAACGCCCACCGTCCATCATGCTCACCGTTGGTGGTGGAGAGGGCCGGGTGGTGAAGATCATCCCACGGCACATAGCCATGCGAGGTCATGAGCATCGCCTTCGACTCTTCGCTGTAGCCATAGCCGTTCTCCGGAAACTGCGAGAAAACAGGAATAATTCTGAACAGCCTTCCAGACGGAATACCATATACGGCCATCTGACCATTGAATCCACCGGACACGAAGTTGTAGAATTCATCGTACTTGCCCGGTGCCACGTACACTTTAGAAGCTGCATCGCCAATCACCGCACCTTGCGGGCCTTTGGGCTTGCAGCCATAAAAACATATTGCTGCCGTACCTATCAACAGCAAACCTGATTTCAAGAGCCTTTTCATGTTATGTGTGTTTCGATTTGGTTAGTCACTATTTTTATTTCTCGCCATCATTCTGACGCATAAACTCCAGTACATCGCGCGCATCACCGATTGACATGTTTTGGTTGGGCATACGCATCAGACAGAGCTCCAAAAGTTTTTGCGCTTCCGGGTCTTTCTCCAGCATTACATCCACGTTCGTAATCATGTTCATGATCCATTCCGGTTTTCTCTTTTTTGTTACATCTTTCCAGCCCGGACCCACTACCCGCTGGTCAGTAAGTTTATGACAGGCTGAACATTTCATCTCATATATCGCAAGTCCACGATCTACCCGGTCTTTCTCAAGCGGTATCTTGAGCGTTACGTTTTTAACAGCACCCAAACCTTTCGTTGGGTCGCTAATAACTTCTTCGACAGCAGATTTGGCAGGCTGTGATGGAAATTCTTCCGCGTTCTTTGACTTATCCGGTGCACAGGAAAACAGAAAAATAATTCCTGCCACAGCTATTAATTTTTTCATGGTGTTTTTTCGTTGGCCCAGCAAAATACCGGCATGGACAAATGATACGGTATGATCCCAATCATACGCCCTGTATGATTTATATCAACAAAAGACTATACCAGTATCTTATGATTTACAAGATCTACCCGACCGGTGTCTTGCAATTTTTTAACGGTGCGAATCACGGTCTCTACACGCATTCCAATCATATCGGCAATCTGCTGGCGCGTAAGGGGCACAACGAACTTTTCATGTTTTAAACCAGCACGCTCGGACTTGTCTTTCAGGTAGTTGATCAGCCACCATACACGATTTTCGGGTCCATCAAACGCAATAGACGACAGTATCTTGTTTTTATAACGCAACCGTTCACATAGCACCTGGTCTAATTTGAGATGGATGTCAAAGTTCTCACGAATCAGGTTATAAAATTTTTCTTTTCGTAACTTCCAGATAACAGAATCTTCAATTGCGAGCGCTGAACTGGGGTAGGGAAACTGACAAAGTATTGGCGGCTCTCCAAAGCTTTCGCCTTGATACGAAATACCTTGAATAAAGTCTTGGCCCTCTTGACTGGTAGTCACCATTTTGACAGAACCTTCGGCTACTTGAAAGTAATTGAGTGCCTCATCGCCTTCGTTGAAGATCACGCTGTCTTTTGCCAAGGAAAGACGAATAGCACCATACTCTCTGAGGATTTTTTCGGGTATCATAATTGCGATTTGATGATACGAAACTATCCGACTTTCAAATCCTAAACTATGACAACAGATTCACCGCGATATGACTTTGATCATACATGAAAGCCCTTTTCAGGGTTTCACAGCGTGTTGTTGATTTTTTTGTCTGCCTTGCTTGTCTGCTGCGGATTTATCTTCAAACAGCATGCGCACCGAGGGCCCATACATGTCTTCATACTGCCCGCTTTTCATACTCCAGACAAAAGCCCCCAGAAAAAGCAAGGCGATGGTGAGCGACACAGAAATCAAAATCACGATAATGAGCATAGGCTATTGCTTAAACATTCGGTTAGAAACCCACGATACAGCTAACGTGCTAAACCCGACCACACTCACACTGCTGATGGGCATTAGTATCGCTGCCACCAGCGGAGAAAGATGGCCGGTAACAGCAAAGCCGAGTGCGATGATGTTGTAGAAAAATGAAATACCGAAGGCGATCTTCAAAATGTGTGTAGCCGATCGGCTCAACTTCAAAAACTTGTCGAGGTC
>JAIENH010000579.1 GCA_019751475.1 Cyclobacteriaceae bacterium | reverse complement strand
GCGGCACTGAGGATGAAGAGTTTCGTGTGGCAGCCGTTATTGATCGGGTCAACACCACGATGGAGGTTTGGCAAAGCACTAACATTGGTTGTGTGCAGTGTCACAGTCACCCGTATGATCCTTTTCGGAATAAGGAATACTACAAGCTGATGGCTTTCTTCAACAACACCCGTGATGAAGATACTGAAGGCGAGCATCCGAACCTTCGCTTTTTTAAAGAGCCCGATCAGAAAAAACTGGAAGCCATTAGCTCATGGGTGAGGGAGAATACAGGCGAAGAGAATGCAAAGTCTGTAGAAAAATTCCTTCGTACGCTGGAGCCTAAGATACATCCTCACGAGTTTGATAAGTTTGTGAATGGTGAATTAATCGACACCAAGTGGCTTGGTATCCGGCACGGTGGCAGTGCGCGATTGCCTCGCATCAATATGGCGAACAAGTCCACATTGATCATGAATTACTTTACGCAAGATGTGGGCGGCAGCCTCGAGATACGGTTAGATGGATTGAATGGTACTCGCATTGCTTTAGCTAAGATTGATTCAATCAAGTCTGGATTCCGGGCCATTGCAATTCCGCTTGTGCCTACAACGGGCACGCACGATTTGTATTTTATTTTTAGAAATCCGTCCATTGATCCCCAGCGCTCTGTAAATGGCGTAGAGTGGCTTGCATTTAGGAATGATAATTTCCGTGACCCAATACGCGAGCGCGAGTTTATGAAACTGGTCAATTCAAAAACGGATGACACTCCCATCTTCATTGAGAATGGAGATGAGCAACATCGCAAAACACAAATATTTGAAAGAGGAAATTGGTTAGTGAAGGGAGAAGAGGTACAACCGGCTACACCTCAGTCTCTTAATCCCTTTCCAAAGGACGCGCCCAACAATCGGTTAGGTCTTGCACAATGGCTTATGGCAAAGGATAACCCGCTCACTGCAAGAACTTTGGTCAACCGTGTTTGGGAACAGGTATTTGGAGCAGGCCTTGCTGAAACGCTGGAAGACCTCGGCACACAAGGTGCTACACCCACACATCCTGAGCTATTGGATTGGTTGTCGCTTCGTGTTTCAAATGATCATCAATGGTCGATTAAGAAACTTATGAAAGACATTATGCTTTCCGCGACTTATCGCCAAGACAGTCGCGTGTCTAAAGATAAATTGGAGAAAGATCCTTCGAACAAGTGGCTTGCGCGCGGCCCTCGGGTGCGCTTGTCGGGTGAGCAGGTGCGTGATCAGGCTTTGACCGTTAGTGGATTGCTTAGCGATAAAATGTATGGCAAAAGTGTAATGCCCTATCAACCGGATGGCGTATGGCAAAGCGTGTGGAGTGATGAAAAGTGGATAGTGAGTAAAGGCGAAGACCGTTATCGCAGAGCTATCTACACGTTTCAAAAGCGTACCAGTCCCTATCCGTCTATGATGACTTTCGATGGCAGCAGCCGCGAAGTGTGCCAGGTGAGAAGAATACGGACAAATACACCACTGCAATCGCTAGTCACTCTTAACGACCCTGTCTATCTGGATGCAGCCCGCGCTCTGGCGAAAAAGATGCGTGCAGCTGGGAAGTCCACCGAGGAACAAATCAAAGCAGGTTATTCGATGATCGTGTTTGATGAGATGTCAGACGAAAAGCTTGCTGCACTTGACAAGCTGTATCGGGAGTCGTTGTCCATTTATCAATCGGATGCAAAATTGAAAAGCAATTTTTTGAAAGAAGGTAGCGCAGACGAGGCTTCAATGATATTGGTTGCAAGCGCATTGCTCAATTTGGATGAGACACTGACCAAAAAGTGATTTTATGCCAGTATCGGTCGTGTCCTCTTCAGATTTTATAGCATCAAGGATTTTGTTTTTGAGAGGCGAAAGGGTGCTTCTTGATTCTGATCTCGCATTTTTATAAGGAGTGGAGACACGCGTATTAAATCAGGCTGTTCGAAGGAATCTAACTCGTTTTCCACCTGATTTCATGTTTCAATTGAACAAGGAGGAGTACGAAACCTTGAAATCACAAATCGTGATATCAAGTGGTGAGAAAAAAGATAGATCAACTTGGGGTGGGCGAAGAAAATTGCCGTATGCATTCACAGAGCAGGGCGTTGCAATGTTGTCAGGAATACTAAACAGTAAGCAAGCTATCGAAACCAATATCGCAATCATGCGCACATTTGTTGCACTGCGACATTGGATAGAGTCCAATAAAGCATTAGCCGAAAAGATAAGACAGTTGGAAAAGAAATATGATCAGCGTTTCAAATTAGTCTTTGACACCATTCAACAGCTAATCAGGCAAGAGAAGGAGGCACATCCAATAGGTTTTAAAATAGGCAAAGCTCAGAAAAAATAAGTTAGATTTAACTTGTTCTAAATTGAATACAGGCATGGAATCTCCACTCGATAGTCAAATCAAATCAGTTTCCCGCAGGCATTTTCTTTTTGAAAGCGCTGCTGGTATCGGAGCTGCGGCTTTTGGTGCACTGATGGGTGGCTGTAATTCCGGGCGCAGCACGTTATCGATGGTGACAGACCCGATGGCGCCTCGTGCTCCGCATTTTCCCGCCAAGGCAAAAAGTGTGATCTATCTTCACATGGCTGGTGCGCCATCTCAACTAGAGCTTTTTGATTACAAACCCGAATTGCAAAAACTTCACGATAAGTTGTGCCCGCAGTCATTATTGGAAGGAAAAAAGTTTGCTTTCATACGAGGTGTGCCGAAGATGCTTGGCCCGCAAGCCAACTTCAAACAACGGGGAGAATCAGGTGCCTGGATATCCGATCATCTTCCACACCTGGCCTCTATGGCCGATGAAGTCTCTTTCATCAAAAGTGTTTCCACAGATCAATTTAATCACGGCCCCGCCCAACTATTTGTTCACACTGGTTCACCGCGCCTCGGTCGACCTAGTATCGGTTCATGGGTGACCTATGGACTTGGAACTGAAAACAGTAATCTTCCCGGATTTGTAGTGCTGACATCAGGCGGCAAAACACCAGATGCTGGCAAGAGTGTTTGGGGAAGTGGATTTTTGCCTTCGGTATATCAAGGTGTTCAGTGCCGTTCACAAGGAGAGCCGGTTTTGTATCTCAACGATCCCGAGGGCATGGATCGCGATTTGAAAAGGAAAATGATTGACGCCATCAATGCGGTGAACTACAAACATTTTGATGAGGCGGGCGACCCGGAAACATTGACTCGCATTCATCAATATGAGTTGGCGTACCGCATGCAGATATCAGTGCCCGAAGTAATGAACATCAACTCGGAACCAGACTATATTCATCAATTGTACGGCACAGCACCGGGCAAGGCGTCTTTTGCGAATAATTGTCTGTTGGCAAGAAAGCTTGTAGAGCAAGGCGTGCGGTTTGTGCAACTTTTTGATTGGGGATGGGACAGTCATGGCACCGATGAAGACCTTGCGATTGATATAGGTTTTAGAAACAAGTGCTGTGAAATAGATCGTGCATCCACAGCTTTGTTGCTGGACTTAAAGCAACGCGGATTATTGGATGAGACGCTGGTGGTGTGGGGAGGTGAATTTGGTCGCACACCCATGCGCGAGAACCGCGAGAACAAAACCATGCCATTCATTGGTCGCGACCACCATGTAGAAGCCTTTACCATCTGGATGGCAGGAGGCGGTATCAAAAAAGGCGTGAGCTACGGAGAGACGGACGAGATTGGCTACTATCCTGTAAAAGGAAAAGTTTCTGTACACGATGTACAAGCCACAATCCTACATCAAATGGGCTTTGATCACGAGAAGCTCACGTACGAATTTCAAGGAAGACCCTTCCGCCTCACCGATGTTTCCGGAAAGGTAATTAGCGAAGTTGTAGCTTGATATTTAAATTTGACATATGACTCGCGAATTACTTATTAAAAGTACGTTAGACAGTATTTCTAAGCTTCCGGATAACAAAATCCAGGAAGTTTCCGATTATGCCGAGTTTCTATTAAGCAAGTTGGATGATCAGATCATTGCTAGCGGCATACAGAAATTGATTGATGAGAATAGTACGTATCAATTCTTGACTGACGAGGAGGAAATTTACACAGTCAATGATCTTAAAGAAAGATATTGTTTGAGCTAACCACAATATAAAATGTCATACACACGAAGAGATTTCCTCAACCTCACCGGTGGTGCTTATCTGGCCGGTACGTTGTCATCGTTTAGTCAGCCGATGAAGGCTGTGAACCAACCTGGTTTCAGCCTGGTGATCATGGCTACCAACTGGGGCTTTAGCGGAAGCACCATGGAGTTTTGCAAGAAAGCTAAACAAGCAGGCTACGATGGCATCGAAATATGGCTCCCTTCGGATGCTAATGAACGCGTAGAGCTGGCCAGCGCCTTAAAGCAACATTCGCTTCAGGTCGGCTTTTTAGTAGGCGGCTGGGATCAGGATTTCGCATGGAATATCCCAAAACGCGTTGGCATCCAAAGCCTTTGGAAGTCTAGCTGGCGAGGCGGGATTCGGCGTTCTTCGTGGTGCCATGCGGCA
>JAIENH010000431.1 GCA_019751475.1 Cyclobacteriaceae bacterium | reverse complement strand
CATGGGCGACTTGCCATCCGTCACAATTACTTTGGAATTGGTGGAGGTCACCAAGTTTTTAAGTACTTGCACTCCGCTCCACTTTATCATCATCTCATTCAGGCTTTGATTGATGGTGCTATTGTAATTTTTAATAGCCTCGGCTTCAATCTGCATGCGCTCAGCTTCTTTTCTTTGTTTGGCAATCACAAATTCCATTTGCAGCGATTCTTGTTCAGCTTTTAGTTTGTTTTCAACTGCCTGAAAAATTTGTGGTGGCATTGTAATACTCTTCAGCAACACAGCATCCGTAACAAAGCCTTTGTCCCAAATGTTGGCAGCAATTTCATCAAAGATTTCCTTTTCAATCTTTTTACGGTCTACGGCAAAAAGCTCTTTAGCATAGTACGTGCCACAGATATGACGGGCCACTGCGCGGAAATTACTTTCCACAATAACTTCCTGATAGTTCATGCCATACTTGGTGTAAACTTCCTTAGCCGCTTCAGGCTTCACGTGGTAAAGTAGGGCGATTTCTGCTTTCACGGTGAGTCCCTCTTTGGTAGGAACATCCAGTTCATTAAAGGCCTCAACCGTGCGCGTGGTAATTTTCTTTATCGCTACGGTAAATGGATTAAACAAGTACGGCCCTTGAGTAAGATGATCATTACTGATCTTACCCAATTTTTGTTTGATACCAACTTCGCCTGGACGTACAATGGCACATGAATTCAGACACAGAGCAGCCAACAGGCAAGCCCGCCAATTAATGGTTTTCATAAGTCGTTTTTTTAAGGTGGTGTCGAGGAGAGCAATCGGAGACACCGGATC
Source organism: Cyclobacteriaceae bacterium (assembly GCA_019751475.1). Taxonomy (GTDB): domain Bacteria; phylum Bacteroidota; class Bacteroidia; order Cytophagales; family Cyclobacteriaceae; genus ELB16-189. The sequence continues at coordinate 3,700 of JAIENH010000431.1, read as the reverse complement.
AGGTCTTCGTAATTGAGAGCTGGAAAGTAAAAAAAGTCACTTTTTACGGGTCACTGCTTTCGCAGGATGCTCAATTTTAACTCGGTTAATCTCCGCTTCGTATCCATAGGAAAATCTCCGTTCATCATCCAATCATAATAAGCAGGCTCTTCTTTGAATACGGCCAACACGGCCTTGCCTTTATGCTTTCCAAAATTGAAGACTACCTGGCCTTGCCCGTTGCGGCTCATGCGGCCAGCCAGATCTACCATGTCTGAACTGGTGAGTTTGTTCAGATCATCAAGATTATTTTTCACTACACCAATCACCTTTCCGTTGTTATCGGTCACCGACTGATTTTCGTAGCGCTCCACTTGCGATAGCAGCACTTCCATCGATGCCCGTGTGTCGGCTTCTGCGGTGTGAGAGTTCTCTAGTTCTTTCTGACAATAAAACTGGTAGGCGGCTGATAATGTTCGTTTCTCCATCAAGTGAAAAATGCGCTGCGAGTCAATGATACGTTTGCGCGAATAATCAAACTCAACATCGGCACGCAAAAATTCTTCCACGAGCATCGGTACATCAAACTTGAGCACGTTAAATCCACTTAGATCGGCACCTTCAAAAAAACGGGCGTACTCCTTGGCTAGTTCCTTGAACGTTGGCTTGTCTTTTACATCCTCATCATAGATGCCGTGCACGGCTGATGACTCGGCTGGGATGGGTACGGTAGGATTGACAAGATTTTTCTTCTCGATTGTCTCGCCACTGGGCATGAGTTTGATTACGGCTATTTCGATGATGCGGTCGGTGGTGATGTTGGTACCTGTTGTTTCCAGATCAAAAAAGCAAAGCGGTATTTTCAGGTTGAGTTTCATGCTGGAATTGTGGTGGTAGGAACTAGTTATTTCTTGAAGGTGATCATGGCCTGGTAAAACTGGCTGGAGGATATGCCAATTTTCTTCAGTAGCTCACGCGTAGCACTCAGGCATTTGAGTTCCTCGGGTGTTGAAAAGGGTACGGTGAACTTTTCATTCGTGCTCGACACAAGAATCGTCTGGTTGTTGACCCGCTCGTGCTTAAATATCTCATACGGAATGCTTTGCAAATCAGACCGGCCTTTGCTGCCAATCTTTTTTGCCTGCGGATCGGTAGCATCGTAAATAATGATGCCGCCCTTAGGCGTGGCATCGGCCAGCTTCTCCTGCCAGAACACTTCTTCGTAAGACGGACTGACGGGGCTGATCAATAGGATATGATGTTGGAAATCAAGGGAATGAGCATTCACATCTCCCATTTGCCAGACCAGTATCGGTGCGTTGGTAACTCTATTTTCATCACCAAGTACAAAGTCGAACTGCTGGTTGAATTTTTTCAGCGTGAAGGTCACCAAGTCAAAAATGAAAGACTGACTTCGACCAGCAATAGCTATGCGCTGCTTGTCAATACTTTGACCGTAAATAGCTGAGGGTGTCAATGACATATTGGGAGCGAAAGTAAATCAAAATTTTCAAGGTAAGGTAGCCGAAGAAGGTCAAACTTGAAAACTATCCTATGATTTCATCAAAGTCCTCGTTTGCAATATCCTTGCTTATTTTATCGCACGACCTCCTTAAGTATTGATGTTACGCAAAGCACCTAGTTGTCAGTTTGAGTCCGATAGCCATCGGACTGTCGAAAACTATTCGATTTTATTGTCGAAAAGACTTCGACTGGCTCAGTCTGACATTCAAGAAAGTGCTTTGCGTAACATCAACTCCTCAAGTATTCATCTCATACTATCTTATCCAATTAAAACTGCTTTGTCATCTTATCACATTTTTTTAAGTTCCTTACATAAGGAGAAGGCATAAACGCTGTGAGGTGTCTAAGATGCCTACTTGATGGCTTTTACCCATCCGCATTGACAATCTTCCGCTCGCAAAATCCATTTCCAACAAGAAAGGATTCAGAATATATTTGACTCACTAATCCACTCACCATGAAAATAAGAGTTATCCTCACGTGGCTTATAGGCCTGGTTGCATCGGCTTCGCTTTTTCCTCAAAGTCTAACACTCGAAGCCATCAAGAGCTATCCGTTTCCAACTGAACTGACTGCCTCTGCTCAAGGCTCTAAAATTGCCTGGGCTTTTGATGAGGCAGGGAAGAGAAACATCTATGTGGCAGAAGGCCCGGAGTTTAAAGCGCGCAAACTTACGAACTACAATCAAGACGATGGTCAGGAGCTTACCAGCTTGTCTATCTCTGCAGACGGAAAATTTGTGGTGTACGTGCGTGGGGGAGAGCATGGCTCCAATTGGGACGATGGCCTGCCGGTAAACGTTATCTCTAGTGCGCAACCCGTGAAAGTAAAAATCTATTCTATCCCATTTGTCGGAGGCGAGCCGAAGGAACTTTCCGAAGGTGATAGTCCGATCATTTCACCTCGCAGTGATAAAGTAGCGTTCATCAAAAACAACCAGGCATGGTCTGTACCCATTGATGGCACATCGGCAGCGGTCAATCTATTCACCACGCGCGGTAATGTGGGTTCACTGCAATGGTCACCCGATGGATCGAAGCTGGCCTTTGTCACTTCACGCACCGACCACTCGTTCATTGGCATTTACGCTTCCGCGGAAACGCCTCTTCAATGGATAGCACCTTCTTTTTCATTTGATCGCTCACCACGCTGGTCGCCCGATGGCGGCAAGCTCGCTTTCGTGCGTGTGCCAGGTAGTGGTGGTAAGCCTGACTCTATTTTGATGAGAAGACATCAGCCGTGGTCTATCTGGACAGCTGATGCGACCTCCGGGAAGGCCTCACTTCTGTGGAAGGCACCAACCACATTGGCTGGCTCCTATCCATCAACACATGGTGAAACTAATTTGCATTGGGCAGCGGGTGACCGCATTGCATTTCTTTCTTATCATGACGGATGGCCTCACCTTTATTCGATTTCTTCTTTTGGTGGGGTTCCTTTGTTATTGACACCGGGGCCGTTTATGGCCGAGCACATTTCGCTTTCGCCCGACAGAAAATGGCTGACCTTCAGTGGCAATACTGGCCCTGATAAAAATGATCTTGACAGGCGGCATGCGGTCCGTGTGCCCGTTGACAAAGCAGCGATGGAAGTAATGACACCTGGCAGCGGTCTTGAATGGATGCCATTGATTACCGGTGATGGCTCAACAATGGTTTGCATCAGCGCGACTGCGCAGCGCACTCCGCTTCCCGCTTATTGGAATGTAGCAACGAAGCAGCCACTGAAACTCATAGCTTCGACACTCATCCCATCTACTTTTCCGGAACGGTCGCTGGTCACTCCGAAGAAAGTTACATTTACCGCACCCGATGGTGTGACTGTTCATGCCGATTTGTTTGAACCAGCAGGAGGTGCAGCTAAGAAACCGGCCATTGTGTATATCCATGGAGGTCCGCCACGGCAGATGTTGCTTGGCTGGCACTATTCTGATTACTATTCAAATGCTTATGCGTCCAATCAATACTTAGCGAGTCTTGGCTTTGTGGTATTGTCTGTAAATTATCGTTTGGGCATTGGCTACGGTTATGAATTTCATCAGCCAGCTAACGCAGGACTTCGCGGAGCAGCTGAGTACCAGGACATCAAAGCGGCAGGGCAATGGCTTGCAACGCAGTCCAATGTAGACGCCTCGCGCATCGGTGTCTATGGCGGATCGTATGGAGGTTTTCTAACAGCTATGGCACTGGGGCGTGAT
>JAIENH010000137.1 GCA_019751475.1 Cyclobacteriaceae bacterium | reverse complement strand
GAGTCTATGTGCATTGCTTCAGTCGGCTTTAGCCGATACTAAACCCTTCGGCTTTTAGCCGAAGGTAGTTCAGTTCATAGTATATAAAAATGACTTCTTGGGTAAGCGAGAAATAAGGCGATTTGTTTATAAATTTGATCGGATAACAGATTGTATATGCCTGTATTGATAAAAGTGACGCGCAAGACCAAAACAGAAGCTATCCAAAAGGCGCTACATAAAATAGCGGGCAAGAAACGCCAGCCTTATAAAAAGAAGATAGCTGATTTTTTTGGTGCACTTCCAGACACATTTGGCGATGGATTAACCTACCAAAAAAAACTGAGGGATGAATGGTAGGCGATACTTGGCGGATACCAATGCATTCATATACTTGCTGAAAAAAGAAAGTGCCATTGCTCCACTCCTGGATAGTGAATGGTATTTCTCATTTGTTACTGAAATTGAATTACTCGGTAAGCCTCGGATCACAGAAAAAGAGATAAATCAATTAAGGAATTTGCTGTCGGTGGCTCATAAATTGGCGCACAGCGATGAGATCAGTGAAAAGGCAATCAAACTTCGACAGCGCTACGCCCTCAAAACACCGGATGCATCATTGCAGCTACAGCGTGGCAGCATGATTTACCGATTATCACAGCCGATGTTGGTCTTAGCAAAATTAAAGAGATAGACATTTTTCTTCTTGACTTGTCGTAAGCAGCTCTGCTAGCGTAGCAAGATCAGATAGACCCCCGCTCCGTGAGTATTACAATCGTTTTCCCTACTAATCGTTAGCCTCTGCACACACATTTTTTTAAGAATCCTCCCAAAAACTTTTCACTATCGGTTTTTACTTCAGTATCTTTCTTGTTCATGCTATTCTGAATCTGTGAAGTGGACGAAACATTGAACCAAGGACTCTATCATCCTGCCTTCGAGCGCGACTCGTGTGGTGTAGGATTTATTGCCAACATCAAAGCCCGCAAATCGCACCAACTGGTGATGGATGCCATCACGATGCTGGAGCGCATGAGCCACCGCGGTGCCTGCGGCTGTGAGCCTAACACGGGCGATGGCGCGGGTATTCTCATTCAAATACCGCATGAATTTTTTACCAGCGAGTGCAGCAAGCTCGGTATCAAACTGCCGCCTTATGGTCAGTATGCCGTAGGCTTGGTGTTTTTTCCTCGCGACCCGCGCGCCCGCGAAGAGTGCCGCACAGTGCTCAATCGTCAAATCAAAAAAATGCGCATGTCGCTGCTGGGCTATCGCTTACTTCCCACGCGAAATGACCAGATCGGGGAGACGGCCCACCACGCAGAGCCCGTGATGGAGCAGATTTTCATCAAGCGCCCCGAGGCCATCACCGATCCCGATGATTTCGAACGCAAGCTGTTCATCCTTCGCAAATACATAACCCGCATCGTCACGGAGTCGGTGCAAGGCGTGAACAACCAATTTTACTTTTCATCACTTTCGTATAAGACTATTGCCTACAAAGGCATGCTCACTTCGCGGCAACTCAAGCACTACTTTGCCGACCTGGAGCATGAGGAAGTGGTTTCGGCTATTGCGGTGATTCACTATCGTTTCTCGACCAACACATTTCCTTCCTGGCGATTGGCACAGCCGTTTCGTTTCATCGCCCACAACGGTGAGATCAATACGGTGCAGGGAAATATCAACTGGCTGAAATCGAAGGAGGCATTTTTCTCTTCGGATTATTTCACCCGCGAAGAGTTGGACATGATTTTGCCGATTTGCAATCCAGCTCAGTCGGACTCATCCAACTTAGACAACGTGATCGAACTGCTGCTGCACTCAGGCCGCTCGCTGCCGCACGTAATGATGATGCTGATACCCGAAGCATGGGATGGCAACGAGCAGATGAGTGCCGAGAAAAAAGATTTTTATGAGTACCACGCCAACCTGATGGAGCCGTGGGACGGCCCTGCTTCCATTACGTTCACAGATGGCAAAATTGTAGGTGCTACACTCGATCGCAACGGACTGCGCCCGTCCCGCTACGTGGTGACGGACGATGACCGCGTGATCATGGCCAGTGAAGTGGGCGTACTGGATGTAGATCCGGCCAAAGTCATTACCAAAGGCCGCCTGCAACCGGGAAAGATGTTTGTGGTAGACCTTGAGCAAGGCCGCATCATCAGCGATGATGAATTGAAAAAAGATATCTGCACACGACAGCCGTATGGCGAATGGGTTCGGGCCAATAAAGTACGGCTGCAGGATTTGCCCGAACCGGGCGGAAGTTTCCATAAATACGATCCGCGCACGTTCATCAAGCGGCAGATTTCATTTGGCTATACCACCGAAGACGTGCGTGTAGTACTGGCCCAAATGTGCGACACCGGAAAAGAAGCGTTGGGCTCCATGGGCAGCGATATACCGTTGGCTGTGTTGTCCAATCAGGCGCAACATCTGTCGAGCTATTTCAAACAACTCTTTGCGCAAGTCACCAATCCGCCCATTGACCCGATACGCGAGCGGCTTGTGATGTCTCTGTTGACGCACGTGGGTGGATCGCTGAACCTGTTGGAAGAAACACCCGAACACTGTGTAACATTGGAGTTGCCGATACCGGTATTGTCAAACAGCGACCTTGAAAAAATCCGCTACATCGACCATCGCCATCTCCAGACAAAGACCATCTATACCTATTTCCGCGCAGACGGAAAACCAGGCTCGCTGCAGCGCGGCCTCGACCGCGTGTGTGACTATGTGACCGATGCCATTGAAGACGGCTTCACAATCATCATTCTTTCTGACCGGAGCTTTGACAGCGGGCATGCACAGATTCCTTCCTTGCTGGCGGTGGCCGCGGTGCATCACGACTTGATTCGAAAAGGCCTTCGCGGAAAAGTAGGGCTCCTCGTTGAGGCCGGTGACGTGTGGGAGACACACCATTACGCTACGCTTATTGGTTATGGTGCTTCGGGTGTGAACCCATATTTGGTGTACCAGACTATTCATGATATGAAGAAGCGCAACCTCTTGCGCGAAGACCTCACCGAAGAGCAGGCCGTGTACAATTATAAGAAAGCGGTGAGTGGAGAGTTGCTTAAGATCATGAGCAAGATGGGCATCAGCACATTGCAATCATATCATGGTGCACAGATTTTTGAAGCACTCGGCATAAGCAAAGAAGTGGTGGATCGTCATTTTACCGGTACCGTGTCACGCATCGGTGGCCTTACACTGGACGATATAGCAAAAGAAGCCTTGGCCAAACACAAGCTGGCCTTTCCTAAAAATTCACAAGGGGCCACGAGATTGGAAGTGGGTGGTGTGTATCAATGGAAATTACGAGGCGAAGAGCATCTGTTTAATCCACAGACTATTCACCTGCTTCAGCACTCCACCAAGACAAACGACTTCCAGCTTTTTAAAAAGTATTCTTCACTCATCAACGAGCAAAGCCAAAAAGCGATTACGCTTCGCAGCCTGTTGAAATTCCGTAAAGGCAAACCAGTGCCGCTAAGCGAAGTAGAGCCGGCAGAAAATATTTTCAAACGTTTTGCCACAGGTGCGATGTCGTTTGGGTCAATCTCGTACGAAGCACACAGCACATTGGCCCTCGCCATGAACAAAATTGGAGGCAAGAGCAATTGTGGCGAAGGAGGCGAAGACCCGGTACGGTTTTATAGAAAAGAAAATGGCGAGTGGGAAAACTCTGCCATTAAGCAAGTGGCTTCGGGCCGCTTTGGTGTCACGACTGAATACCTCACCAGCGCAAAGGAATTGCAGATAAAAATGGCGCAAGGTGCCAAGCCCGGAGAGGGCGGCCAGTTGCCCGGTCACAAAGTAGATGAATGGATTGGTCGTGTGCGTCACTCCACACCGGGGGTGGGGTTGATTTCACCACCACCGCATCATGACATTTATTCCATTGAAGACCTGGCTCAACTTATTTACGATTTAAAAAATTCAAACCGCGAGGCGCGCGTGAGTGTAAAGCTCGTGTCGGAAGCAGGTGTAGGTACGGTAGCTTCGGGTGTGGCCAAAGCCCATGCAGATGTGATTTTAATTTCCGGTCATGACGGAGGCACGGGTGCGTCTCCGCTGAGTTCGATACGTCATGCGGGTTTGCCGTGGGAGTTGGGTCTTGCCGAAGCCCATCAAACATTGGTGCGAAACAAACTGCGCGGTCGTGTGGTGCTGCAAACAGACGGACAAATTCGCACGGGCCGCGACTTAGCCATAGCCGCCATGTTGGGCGCGGAAGAGTGGGGTGTGGCTACAGCTGCGTTGGTCACTACGGGTTGCATCATGATGCGCAAGTGTCATCTCAATACATGCCCCGTAGGTGTGGCTACTCAAAACAAAGAATTGCGTGCGCTCTTTACCGGCAAGCCGGAATACGTGGTGAACCTCTTCACCTTCCTGGCCGAAGAACTGCGTGAGATCATGGCCGAGTTAGGATTTCGCACCGTGAATGAAATGGTAGGACAAAGCGACTACCTGGAAATAAAAGAATTGGAAGACATTGATA
>JAIENH010000614.1 GCA_019751475.1 Cyclobacteriaceae bacterium | reverse complement strand
CCAATAGATTATCACTGGCCCCCATGATGGTGGTAATGGGCGTTCTCAATTCATGCGAAAGCGAGTTCAACAGCGTATTGTAGAATTTCAAATCGCGTGTGCGCTCTTCCCGCTTCTGCACTTCACGCTGCACTTGCCGGATTTTTGAAGTAAGCACTGTGTGTATCAACACAATGATCACATACATCAACAGCAACATCTGATCTTCTGGTGTGCCAACCGAAAACGTAAACCGGGGCGGAATAAAAAGGAAATCCCACAGAAGGGCACTGAGCACAGCTGCTGAAATCAGGGGAAGTATATCGAGAAAAAGTGACAGAATGGAGATGGTGACCAGTAGCAGAAATGCTACGCCACGATGACCGACAACATCCACCAGCAAGAGGCTTGAGAGCACTACGAGCACCACCACACCGAGGCTGATCAGGTATTGCCGCTGACGCGAAATAGGTTTAAAAATACTGATCATTCCATCTGCATTTGATGGCTCAAAAGTAGTCGTAATCGTATAAATACGATGTTAAACTAGAAGCCCTTTGTATAAGGATTTTATAAAGAGATATAAAATGGATCAATCAACGACTGATTTCGTACACGATTGCTTCGTACGGTCGAAGTTGTTCCCCATTGGGAAGATCGCTATAGTTATGGAGAAGGGGTTTCATTCTATTGTTGGTTAACAAACTTAAATTACAAGAAGCAACTTTACTTGTAAAGCTCAACATAACCAATAGTCTTTTCCCTTCATATTCTCGCGTGTAGCTATACACCGATGGGTTGCTGGCATCAATTAGCTCATACCGGCCATAGATCAGTGCAGGGTGTTGTTTTCGTAATTGCACGGCCTTTCTAAAGTAATTGAGCACCGAGGCGGAATCACTTTCTTGCTGTTGAGCATTGATGGACAGATAGTTTTTGTTAACTGGCAGCCAAGGGGTTCCACTGGTAAACCCTGCTTGTGCTGAATGGTCCCATTGAAACGGTGTGCGACCATTATCGCGCGCTACACGCTTTTGGTCCTCCAAAAATTTCATAATATCACCACCTTCTTTTTTTACTTTTTGGTATTTGCCCTGTGTTTCCACATCGCGGTATTCTTCAATGATGTTAAAGCGAATGTTGGTCATGCCCAATTCGTCACCATAGTAATAGTAAGGTGTGCCGCGCATAGTCATCATAAACGTGGTAAGCATTTTTGAGGAGAGCTCGCGGAATTCATCACTATCGTTACCAAACCTGCTGACCATTCGTGCATTGTCATGGTTGGCCAGATAAATAGAAAGCCACCCCTCTTGAGCAAACGCACTGTCCCAACGGGAATAAATTTTCTTGAATTCAAGAAGGTCGATCGCTCCTGTTGCTTTGCCTAAGTCAATAGCATCAAAGTGATAGGCCATGTTGAGCTCTTTTCTATCTTCGTCCACCAGAGCGTGGGCATCGGCAAATGAACTGCCTGCGCCTTCGGCCACCGTCATCAAATCAAACTTGCTGAAGACTTCTTGGTTCATTTCTTTTAAGTAATCATGTATCTGCGGCTTCATGGCATGGTACTTAATTACGTCTTTTTCATAACCCTTTGGCAACACGGGAAAAGTAGTGTCTTTGGCCGCAAACTGGAATGCATCCAATCGGAAGCCATCGATACCTTTGGTTGCCCAAAACTTCATTACCTCATACACTTCTTTTCGCAGCGCGGGGTTCTCCCAATTCAGGTCGGGCTGCTTTCGAGCAAAGTAATGCAAGTAATAGGCATTGGTGGTGGAGTCATACGTCCATGCTCCATCAGGGTCAAAAAAACTAAAACGGAAGGGGGTGTTCCCTTCTCGGCCGGCCACCAATGATAGTAATCTCGGTATGAACTCGTGCGCGAACTCTTGGATTGCTTGAACCAATCGTGCTCTGAACTGGAGTGGTTCACCACCATGTCCATAATCAATTTGACATTGCGCTCATGCAGCCCTTTCAGCAATTCGTCAAAGTTGGCCATCGTGCCAAACTCCGGATTGATCTCTCGGTAGTCGCTGATGTCGTAGCCATTGTCATAATTGGGTGAAGCGTAAATCGGATTAAGCCAGATCACATCTACACCCAGACTTTTGATGTAATCAAGTTTGGAAATAATCCCTTTCAAATCGCCAATGCCATCGCCATTGCTGTCTTTGAAACTGCGTGGGTAGATTTGATAAACAATCGCTTCTTTCCACCAGTCTTTCTTGGTGAGGTTCTCTTTTTTTGACGATGGCTGACAAGATGCTATCAGTAAAGCAAGGCACGTAAGGGTGTACTTATTCATGATTTGAAGTTAGCATTTTGCACGGGTAATTGCACCTGGCCAACCAATTTCAATTGTGAGGAGTCGCATATTTTTACTCGACAAAATCCAAGCTTGTTGCGTATCTTGAAGAGCTGTTATTTATTTAGTAACGTTATTATTTAAACAACTCCAACACAATAGATCAATCAACATGAATTCGTTGCAAAAATTGGGGTACCCGGAAAGTACTAAACTCCTGATAGTACACGCGGACGATGCGGGTCTTTGTCACTCAGAAAATATAGCCACCATACAGGCATTGGAAAAAGGGATTGTAAATTCATACAGCATTATGGTGCCATGTCCGGGGTTTTATGAAATGGCTCAATTCTGCAAGAACAACACCCACATTGACCACGGAATTCATTTAACGCTAACGTGTGAGTGGGAGAATTTTAGATTTGGGCCTGTGTTACCCGCTTCCGAGGTTCCTAGCCTGGTGGACAAAAACGGCCATTTCTATAGAACAAGAGCGGAACTTAGTGTTCATGCCGCGGTAGACGATGTTCGAAAAGAGCTTCAAGCGCAAATAGAGAAGGCAATTAACTTCGGATTACAGCCCACTCATATTGATTCACACATGTATAGTGTTGCAGCAAATCAGGAATTTTTAAAATTATGCAGGTGGCTGGGGGAGAAGTATAACCTTTCTATTTTAATAAGTAAGCAATTAATGGAGATGGTGGGGCTTAGTCCAGAATCAAATATTAAGAAAACTGATTTTGTTATTGACAAAACCTATGTTGGTGAGTTTAAGTATTTCAAAAATGGAGAGCTTCGTGACTATTACCATAGTATTTTAGAAAATCTGGAAGACGGTCTGAATCTTTTTTTAATTCACCCCGCATTTGATGATGACGAAATGAGAGGAGTTACTGTGAATCATCCAAATTTCGGTTCCGAATGGAGGCAAATAGACTACGACTTTTTCACAAGCGAGAACGTTAAGTCAATCATCAAAACGAATAATATCAAGCTCGTCACCTGGAAAAATATACAAACGAGTAATACGAGGAAGTTTGCGTGAATACAGAGATGATCGGTGTTAGTGCTGGAAATTGAGTTAGTGATCAACTCGCAATAGCCATTGTCATAATTGGGTGACGAGTCAATTAGATTGAGCCAGATCACATCTACGCCCGGGCTTTTGATGTAATCGAGTTTGGAAACGATTCCTCTCAGATCGCCAATGCCGTCACCATTGCTGTCTTTAAAACTGTGGGGCTAGATTTGATAGACAATCGCTTCTTTCCACCAACGTTTCGCTAAAGAGTTATCTTTTTTTGGTTGTTGCTGGCAAGCGACCAAGAGTATGGCAAGGCAAGCGAGGGTAAATTTGTTCATATGCCGAAGATAGCATTTTCTTGGAGTACTTATATTGGGCGAGTGAGTCGATCATTACGCAAAGCAGACTAATTTTGGGTGGATTGCCGCAAGTTTGTTGCGTATATTTGAGAGTTGGCGGTAATGCCGGCTGACAAACAAACTTGAGAGAATTTAAACTACATAAACTATGGAAAAAATGAATCTTTGGATAACGACCACTCTTTTAATTCTCATTACACTTGGTGGATGTAAAAATCAAACAAACTCAACGGCAGACACATCACCGACAGAAATATCATCTGACGAAAAGGAAATTATTAGGAAGGAAATCTCAATTAGAATCGAGGAAATCATTAAAGGTGCTAAAGAACTGGACGTAGAAGCAGCAATAAGACCTTACTCAAGTGACTCAGATTTTATAGTTGTTAATCCTGACGCATCAGTCTCAGATTTTCAAACAATGAAAAGAGTTCAGGCTGAAGGCTTTAAAGCTTTAACATCATTGAACTTTACGACAGTAAAGCAAGATTTTACATTTCTTGCAAAAGATTTAGTTATGTGCACTTGGACAGGTAGAAATGAATTTGAATTAAGGACTGGAGAGAAAATGAAGATAGAACCGTATGTCGGTAGCATGTTGTTTCGCAAGACGGACAATGACTGGAGAATAATTTATGCTCACGAGACTTCCGCTCCACCTGTGACAGTAGAGTAAGGACTACCTGACAAGAAAGGCACTACCGCCAACAAAATGTTTGCGCAATGGTGGGGTTCGGTGTAAGCTATAAGTTTTTATCTTCGTTCAACGTTTGGTCACGTGGGACAAATACGTTTTCAAAAGCCCACCACTG
>JAIENH010000592.1 GCA_019751475.1 Cyclobacteriaceae bacterium | reverse complement strand
CAAAGTGAATGCTGTGAAAGCTCCTATGCCGGGACTCATTATCGACTTGCGCGTGAACGCAGGCGACACCGTAAAGACAGGCGACCCGCTGCTGGTACTGGAGGCTATGAAGATGGAAAACATCATAAAGGCCCCGGGCGATGGCACGGTGAAGCAGGTAAAGATTAAAAAAGGCGATAGCGTGGAGAAAGGACAGTTGCTGATTGAATTTTAAATTAGAAAAGTGGAAGCAGGCGTTGACAGCATCAAGCGATTATTCGAAAGCTTAAAATCTATTGGCTTCTTTGGGAGGCTTTTTGGGTGGTCGGGCATCCGCGCGCAGCTGATGGAAGCGGTGGCTGATTTGCAGCGCTTGCTATCCAAATCTGCGGAAGCGGACAAAACTGAAAATGCTTTATTGTTGGAACGAGCAGCAAGCAAAAACCTGAACGAGTCCATTACACGACTCACAGCCGACAATGCAGCCCTGAAAGAGCAGAACAAGAAAATCGAAGAGTTGCAAAAAAATCTGACCACCACAGAAGAGCAAAACAGAATTTATCTCAAGCGAGGTACAGAACTATCGAATGAAGTGGCCGTATTGCGCGAGCGAATAGAAAGGATCGATCGGGAAAATCAACGACTTGCTGAGGAGGGCACAAAACTCCAGAAAGACGAAGAATACCGCAAACAAGAACACGCCAAAGCCATCGCCTCACTCCAAAATATTCAAGCACGAATCCAAACGGACCGAAATGCTGAGCTCGAAGAACGAAAGAACACAGAGATTAAGCGGATTCTGAAATTAAAAGAAACCTGGAACACGCACCAGGAGAATGTCAAGAACACCATCAAGACTATCTGCGCACGTCACACCGTTGAGTATGTAGAGAAGGTGCCCTTCAAGGGTGAGCCTGACAACACGCTTAAGATCAGCCAGGAGTTTATCATCTTCGATGCGAAGAGCCCTGCGGGTGAGGACTTGTCCAATTTCAAACAGTACTTAAAAAATCAGGCCGAGTCTGCGAAGAAGTACGCTAAGGAACCTGATGTAAAAAAAGACATTTTCCTGGTGGTACCTACCAACACGCTGGAAAGCCTTGATCAATTTGTATTCCGCCTTGCTGATTACAATGTGTTCGTAATCTCGGTTGACTCACTGGAGCCGGTGATCCTGAGTTTGCAGAAAATAGAGGAGTATGAGTTTGCCGAGCAACTGAGTCCTGAAGAACGCGAAAACATTTGCCGCGTGCTGGGCAAGTTTGTGCATCTTTCAAAGAGACGCATTCAGATAGACGGTTTCTTCACCCGTCAATTCTTTGAGCTGGTCTATCGCAGTGAAGCCGATTTGCCCAAAGACATCCTGGAAAAAGTAGCAGAATTTGAAAAAGCAGAGAAAATAAATCCGCCCATCGAGCGCAGGGCCAAACAAATCAGCAACAAAGAACTGGAGCAGGAGACATCGCTTTTAAAAAGTGAAGCTAAAGCGCGCGGTATCGAAACGGAAGACGGATTGCTGTCCAGTCGACTCAACAAGTTGCCGCTCTACTCCACCGATCCTTATCCGGAAAAAAAAGAAGACCAAACAGATTTATTCCATTAACCCTAAATTGATTCCTTATGAGAAAAAAGATCAGCTTCCTTTTTGTTGTTGCACTACTTTCTTCCTGTGCCTCCTCCGGCCCTTCGGGCTTGTGGGACTACACCGTGACGGGCACGCCACAAGGCGACTACTCTGGCACGTTGAATGTGACGAAGAAAGACGCAGGCTTTGCCGCTACCCTCAATAGCCAGGCAGGCGAGGCCGCCTTCGAAAAATTCTCTTACGACAAAAAGACAAGTAAGACTTCGGGAGAGTTATATTTTTCAGGCGTACCGATTTCCCTTTCGGCCACGGTAGCCAAAGACAAAATGACCGGCACCATGGGCACAGGTGGCATGGAGTGGCCTTTTGCTGCAACCAAGAAAAAATAATTTCTCCTTACCAGTTCCATTGCAATCATGCGCGTGACCGCAGATAACAAATTGAAAAAACTCATTGTCGTGGGTGATCGTGTGCTCATTCGCCCGATCAAAGAATCTGACAAGACCGACAGTGGGCTCTACCTGCCACCGGGCGTGCAAGAAAAAGAGCGTATACAGCGAGGGTTTGTTATCAAAGTGGGTCCTGGCTATCCGCTACCCATGCCAGCTGATGAAGATGAATTGTGGAAAGGAAAAGAAGATCAGATAAAATACTTGCCCCTTCAGGCGCAGGAAGGTGACCTCGCCATCTTCCTGCAGAAGGGTGCCATTGAAGTAATGTACGAAGGTGAAAAGTACTTTATTGTGCCACAGGCCTCCATACTCATGCTTGACCGCGAAGAGGATTTATAAAATCAGAATCGTTAAATTTGTAAAGCATGGAGGCAGTAACATTACATATTCCGGTAGACTATCCGATGACGGATGATGAGTTGTTTGCATTCTGTGCTGCCAACAAGGAACTGCGCATTGAGCGCGATGAATATGGTCAATTAATTGTTATGTCACCCGCTGGAGGTATAACTGGAAATATCAATTTTAAACTCACTGCAATTATTTGGCGAGTGGGTGCAACAGAACGAACAGCTCGGATACGGATTTGATTCCGCTACCGGGTTTCGTCTACGCGATACATCCATGCGGTCCCCGGATGTTTCGTGTGTAGCAAGAGAAAAATGGGAAGCATTGTCGCTGGAAGAACAGGAGAAATTTGCACCTGTGTGTCCCGATTTTGTCATTGAGCTTCGATCAAAATCTGATTCGCTGCCTGCGCTTAAGAACAAAATGACCAAATGGATTGATAACGGCTGCCGCCTGGCGTGGCTGATTGATCCTATCGAAAAGAAAGCATGGATTTACAAACCTGCTAATGCTACTCGAGAAGTTTCAACCTTCGACTCTGTGTTAAGCGGAGAAGACGTGCTTCCCGGTTTCATACTTCAACTTTCCCGGCTTCGTTAAGCTAGCCAATGCCGGGCCTCTCCTTTGATGTGCTGCGTGTGGGAAAGAAATATTCCCTCGTCAACTTTGGCGATCGCTATGAGTTTGAGATTGAACGCATTCTCATCAACGATTTTAAAGTAAAGGATATTCACACGCTCGAGCGCTACTTGCTCAAAGACGTAATCAAGTTTGGCAAAGGTGTCGACTTCGAAATCCGGGAGCTAGAAAACTAGCAGCCTAACCGAACTAACTTCTTTCTATCTTCAATCTTTCCAGGGCACTTTCGTAGAACGGAAGTAATCAACGTTCATCGCTTTGAAGCGCGGTGCCTGTTGACCCAGTCGAATTTTGTATTCGTTCCAATCGCGGCCTTTCTCGGGCGACCAGCCAATCTCAGCGTAGCCGGGCAGTCGAGGGTACAGCATGTATTCAATCTCGTCTATGTTCGTGATGGTCTCGCTCCAGAGGGCAGCTTCAATACCGATGATGTTGTCTCTGCCGATGCCCGGTATTAACGTGGCCGGATCCCAGATATAGGCGCTGTCTACTTCAATGTAGGCAGCCCAGTGAAGCCCGAGGCGCTGCGTAGAGTCGTAGCTCATGTCCATGTATATTTTTCGCGCAGGCGACATCAATATTTTTCCACCTTGTGCGATGGCCTTCTTGCCATTCTCCGCATCAGCCCACACTTGAACGATTGTCTCCGGGCGCAATTTTGAAATAGACAACTCATCCCAACCGATGATTTTCTTATTGTGTGATAATACAATGTCTTGCACGCGCTCCATGAATGGAATGTAGTCTTCTTTCTTGGTGGCGTGACTTTCATCACCACCAATGTGCAGGTAAGGGCCTGGAGTAATTTCGGCCAGCTCGCGCACTACGTCATCAATAAACTTGTAGGTAATTTCTTTTGACGTGCAGAGCGTGCTAAATCCCACTTCGATACCCGTGTACAGAGCAGGCGACTTACCGTTGCAATTCAACTCCGGATACGAAGCCAGTGCTGCGTTGGTGTGACCAGGCATGTCAATCTCCGGCACCACGGTGATAAAACGATCTTGTGCATACTTTACGATGTCTTTGTATTGCTCTTGCGTATAAAATCCACCAGCACTTCCGCCCACTTCTGTGCTGCCACCATACTCTGTCAATTTCGGCCATGACTTGATTTCAATGCGCCAACCCTGGTCATCCGACAGATGTAAGTGTAGCATGTTTATTTTATAGAGCGCCACCAGGTCGATGTAGCGCTTCACATCTTCAACACTGAAAAAATGCCGGCTCACATCCAGCATCACGCCACGATAGCTGTAGTTCGGATAGTCGCGAACGGAGACTACCGGAATTTCCCATGGCCCTTGTTGCACGGTGGTCATCTCTACCTTGGCGGGAAGCAGTTGACGAAGCGTTTGTAATCCACGAAAAACTCCCGTGGCACTATTGGCATTGAGCTTTACCAATTGACTGGTAACGGAAAGTTCATAGCCCTCATCGCCCAGAGCAGGATCATTCGCAGAAGCGGAAAAAAATACA
>JAIENH010000589.1 GCA_019751475.1 Cyclobacteriaceae bacterium | reverse complement strand
GCCATCGGGTGAAAGAGCTGCCGATGAATAGCGCGAATGACGGGAAACTATTTTTGTCTGGCGGCTTCCAAAATCGTAGCCTTTAATGATCGTATAGTTTTTCACCAGCCAACGAGGATCAAACCGGTATTCATTCCACACTACGCGCTGATGCGCTGCAGACAACATGCCCGCATCGTTGATAAGTCCCTGCACATAACGATTGAGTTCTTTGCCCTCAGGCGAAAGCACAACCAATTGATCAATGTCCCCAATACCGGATTTCGTTACCAACACATTACCATTATCCAATGGCTGTGGATATAAATAGTCTGTGTACGCTTCATTTGTTCTTTTGCTCAGCGATTCAAAACTGGTGAACTCAAGGCCCCGAATGGCTTCTTGGTAATCAATTTTCCGGGAGGCTGCCATCTCAGTGTATAAATCTTTCACATACATGCCCGTCTCTTTTTTAATCGCATTGGAAAAAGTAAACGGAATGATGGGATTATTCCATGCCCGCTTTGCAATTTTTTCCCAAATCATCGGATCACCGGTCTTCTTCCTGAGGTAAGACACCATGTTATAACCAAGTACATAGTGATTAGGAATGTTGTGTTTGTACGATCGTAAATACTGTTTATGATAATTGAACGTGCGACCTTCCATGGTATTGGTGCGAAACACCAGATCGAAATACGGAATGCGTCCGCGACCACTGGGCGTAAAAGCTGTTTCCGTAGCTACGGCATCACCTTCCCAAAACCACTGCGGAGCACCCGCAAAGGCCAGACCAGCCGCAGCCCGCTGCCCGAACACATACGAAAAGAATTTTGTAAGCCCGGTATAGCTGCGTTGAAACTGCGCCATGTGCCGGTACTCATGCGTGGAAAGCAGTGTGAGCCAATCATTGGTGCCGATGAAATTATAATTCTGCGTAGGCATGGCATAAAACTCCGAGCGCCTTGGTGCCAGCGTAACAAAACCATTGGAGAAGGAAGATTGATTTTGCAAAATGATCGAGATCTTCTTGGGAACGGCCCCCATCGTCTTTCCCTCCGGTTCGCGAATAGTTTCCAGTGTGTTGGCCACGCGCTGTGCCTGCGTATCAAACCCCTTCGGATAAAGCACTCTGAAGTTGGGGGTATTAAGTTGATACCATTTAAGCGATGGCGCATTCGTCTCCTGTGTAATAGATTCCTGCGCAAGCAGACGCGAGGTAAGGAGGCAAAGAAAAATCAGGCGTCTGCAAAAAAGCATCGTGTGGCGCATTCAGCGTGTAAACTACATGATGCAATTCAAAATAAAAACCCCGGGACTAAAAATTACGGGGTTTGCGTAAGCTTTGTTTAAAGCAAAATACTACTTCTTCTTTTTAAAGCGTTTGCCTGCAATCGATACAGCCGATACATTGAAGAACCCTACGGCTTTGGATCCATTCGGATTCACATTATTAATGTTTGTAGATACGTTGGCCAAAGGCGTGGAGAAAAGCTCCTGGAACCCACCGGGGCGATTAGTTTGAATTGACACCTGGTTGAGGTATTCGAAGGCCGCCTTGGTGATCGAGTTGATCTGCACGTTGATAGAATCACCCGGCTTGATTGGAGAAGGAATGGTGCCATCATCATTCGTATCATTGGAATTTATCCCTCTCCGGATAGGGGTAATGAAGATTACACCATCCGTCCTGCCACCGGGTGAAAAGCCTGCATCAAAAGCAACATTCAGTTCACTGGGCTTTAAAAGTGCTACACCGTTCTTAAACGTCCTGATCCAATAAGCATCACCGGGACCAAGAGGATCTGTGGCCCAGAACTCGGCCTGCGTTATCGAATCTGTAGCTCCAATACGTTTTTCCGTATCAAAGGAGATACTGTCAATCACCGGCACACGGCCCATAAACGAAACCGACTGAAACGTCTCACCGTTCGTTTGAATGGTAAGGGTAAATTGATCTCCCACTTTTCCAAATACTTCACTGGCTGAAGGCTTCCACAAATAGTTACCAGGCTTCTTATCGTCTTCGATAAAAGAATAGACCTTGCCGGAATTATCACGAACGGTAACCACAGCACCCGAAACACCCGGAGGCAGCACATTTTGAAAATAAGGTTGTGTAGACGTAAGTGAGATGACTTGTGTCTCTGCCTTATTGTTTAGCCATGCATCAACTGCGAGAATGGGAGCCGCATTCTCCAACGTAGGATTGATTTTATCTTCACAAGACTGAATGCCAAGAGCGACAACTACTGTCAACAGAAGAAATGCTGGAATATTTTTTATACGTTTCATCTCTATCAAAACTTAAAGTTGTAAGAAATAGACGGCACGATGGTGCCGATGATGGCCAACTGGGTAGCCTGCGACTGCAATGCCTCTCCTTGTGGCACACGCTGGTCGTTTTGTGAGAAATAGATGGAGAAAGGATTTCTCCGAGCATATAAGTTATAAAATGAAAACACCCAGTAGTCGCTGTTCTTGCGTTCTTTTCCGTTCTTCATCTTCTTTCCTTCCAGGCGGAACGACACATCAAGGCGATGATAAGCACGCAGATTAGTGTTATTGCGTGAGTCATTCGCATTGTATGGAATCAGGATTCCTTGTTGTATGTAGCGAGAGGTTGGGAACGTAGCGGGTGTGCCAGAGGTGTAAACAAAATTTCCGGACACAGACCAGCGTTTGTTAATATCATAAAAGCCTGCCACTTTTAAATTATGTGTCTGGTTAAATCGTGTATCGTACCAATCACCGCGATTGATACCGTCTACTCTTAATTCAGACTTTCCAAGTGTATAGCTCACCCATCCCGTAAGGCGACCTGTCTTTTTTTGCAGGTACATTTCCAAACCATAGGCGCGACCCTGACCACTCAGCAGGTCACCTTCCAAGTTTCTGTTGATGAGCAAGTCAGCTCCATCAATGTAGTCGATTTGATTTTGTGCATAGCGCAGATATCCCTCCACCGAAAACTCATACTGGCGACTCTCACCCAGGTCTTTAAAATAGCCAAGTGTAAACTGATCTGCGAGCTGCGGCTTGACATTGTTAGAGCTTGGATTCCACACATCTAATGGATTGGAGGCGGTCGTATTGGAAATCAAATGCAGATACTGCGCCATGCGATTATAGCTTCCCTTTACAGCACTGGTTTCACTAGCCTGTACTTTGAAAGAAAAACGCGGTTCTAAATTATTATAGGTGGCGATAGTCTCCCCGCTCTTATAATCACGGCTGCTCACCACAGGCTTTCTGATGCCGGGGATGGTATCACCATACGTGAAAATGGTGCCCGGGCCAAGGTATTGAAAATGAGAAAAGCGAAGACCGTAGTCGAGGGACAGCACATCCGATACTTTTTGGCTGTTGCCGATGTACACGGCTGTTTCGAGGTTATACTTTTTTTCGAGACTGATATCCACCGCACGACCGTTGGTTACGCCCACCGCGTTGGCCGGTTCGAAGGTGTAGTACGTTGCTTCGCCTCCAAAATTCAATTCGTTATTACTATTGATGAAATAGGTGAACTGTGGTTTGAAGATGAAATTAGAAATGGACGAGTTCCAGCTAAAGCGATTGCGGTCATCACGGCCGAAAGACAGCGCATAGTCATACTTGCTATACACAAAGGTGAGATTTGAAAACAGGCGCTCGTTGAAAAGATGGTTCCATCGTAAGGTAGCTGTAGAATTCCCCCAATTGAAGCCCTGAGTCTTATCAAACTTAAACACATCGCGACCAAAATAACCAGAAAGATAGACCCGGTTCTTCCGGTTGATGTTGTAGTTGGCCTTCATGGTGAGGTCGTAAAAGTTAAGTGCCCCTCCATCTTTCAATAACTGAACAAATGGACGAGCCAGCACATCGATATATGACCTGCGAGCCGCAACGATAAAAGATGCTTTGTCTTTAATCAGTGGGCCTTCCACCGCCAGACGGCTAAAAACGGAACCAATACCACCACTCGCTTCAAACTTCTTGCTGTTGCCTTCCTTCATCCTCACATCCAAAATGGAAGCAATCCTTCCGCCATAGCGGGATGACACGGCACCTTTATACAGTTTGGTGTCCTTTACCGCATCTGGATTAAACACAGAAAAGAAACCAAACAAGTGTGATGAATTGTACACAGGAGCCTCATCCAATAAAATCAGGTTCTGTCCAACACTGCCACCACGCACATTAAATCCGGAAGCTCCCTCACCTACCGTGCTCACGCCCGGTAGCAACTGCAAACTCCTCAACACATCCGACTCACCAAAAAGCGTAGGGATTTTTAAGATGGTCTTCATCTCCAGCTTGTTCGTGCTCATCTCAGCGTTTTGCACATTGGCTTGCTCAATTTCAGCCTGCACCACCACCTCCTGCAGTTGTTCGCTGTCAGGGGTCAGCTCGATACTCAGTTGAGTATTTTTAGTGAGTGAAACGGTCTGCGTTACTGGCTGAAAACCGATGTAGGTATAGTCAATGGTGTAGGTGG
>JAIENH010000097.1 GCA_019751475.1 Cyclobacteriaceae bacterium | reverse complement strand
ACTAGTCAAAGCCCTCTGCTTAGTGATTTGGATGGAGATGGCAGGCCGGAGGTACTCGCAGTCGATGGCTTTACACGTGCTTTTTCCGTCTACCGAAATACGAGTACAAGTGGGATGATCAATGGAAGTTCCTTGGAGGCTAGAGCTGATTTTGTCGTGGGTAATAATCCTATTCAAATTGTTACTGGGGACGTTGATGGGGACGGAGCTCCGGACGTAATCATTAATAATCTTGGTGACAATATGTTCTCCATTTTTAGGAACGTAGCTACCAATGCTTCTGCTGTCAGCATTGGCTCTTTCTTACCCACATCGGGTTCGGTAGGTACAATTGTAACTATTTCAGGAAGCAACTTTGATCCAGTGCCCTCCAATAATGTTGTGAGTTTCAATGGCGTATATGCCACGGTTACGGCCAGCACAACCACAAGCATCACCACGATAGTTCCACCCTCGGCCACAGATGGATTAATTCAAGTCATTGCAAATTGTCATTCGGGAAGTCTAGGTACGTTTACGGTAGGGTCATCAGGTACAATTGTCATCTCTCCGCAACCAATTTCAAGTTCCGTATGTAATGGTTCTCTCGCAACCTTTGCAGTAGGTGCTAGTGGCACAACGAATATACTCTACCAATGGCAAAAATTTAACGGCAGTGTCTTCACCGATGTGGCTAACGGTGGAGGATATAGCGGAGTAACTTCAACAACATTTATTGTAAATACAGTAGGCAACTTTGGCGCTGGCGATTATCGCTGCAAGGTATCGGGTGATTTTGCTTCAGATGTTTTCTCAAATACTGTAACACTTACCGTCAACTCGTTACCATCCGCACCTTCGACTCCAATAAATGGAAGTTCCTGTGGCACTGCATCCATTACTCTTTCTGCCTCCGGTGGATCGGCCGGTCAGTATCGGTGGTACTCGGTAGCTTCTGGTGGATCGGCCATTGCTGGTGAGGTTAATGCCTCGTACACTACTCCTTCGCTCTCTGCCACTACTACCTACTATGTCGCTATCAACAACGGTACCTGTGAGAGCGCGCGCACGGCCGTAGTTGCTAATATCAATGCTGTGCCTTCTGCTCCAAGCGGCACCGGTGCTTCTGGTTGTTCGCCTTCCGCGCTTACCCTTACCGCCTCGGGCGGAGCTGCCGGGCAGTACCGCTGGTACACAACTTCTACGGGTGGCGCACCGATTGCAAGCCAAACGAACGCAACTTTTGCAACGCCTACTCTTTCTGCTACCACCACTTATTTTGTATCCATCAACAATGGAACTTGTGAAAGTACACGCACGGCTGTAACCGCCACTATTTCAGGCTCGTGTGCGCAGCCACCGGTCATCACTCCACCTCAGCCATCGCTGCCCATTGAGGGTCAGATCTCCGTAAACCTCGTGCCGCAGATTATTACATTCACCGCTCCTCTCGATATTGCTTCTATTGCAGTAGTCAAGCCTCCCGTGAGCGGGGCCCGTGCCTCGGTAGACAATGGCACGCTTACCTTAGACTATTCGGGCATCATGTTCTCCGGCACGGATCAGCTCACTGTCCGGGCCTGCGACCTGGCCGCCAACTGTGCCGCCAGCGATATCTTCGTAGAGGTGGCAGGTGACATTACGGTATTCAATGCGGTGTCGCCCAACGGTGATAGTAAAAATGAGGTGTTTTACATTCAATACGTTGACCTCATTCCTGAAACACAAAACAACAAGGTCACCATCTTCAACCGCTGGGGGGACATTGTGTTTGAAACGGACAACTACGACAATGACGGCCGGGCTTTCCGCGGTCTCAACACCAGTGGTAATGAGTTGCCTAACGGTACGTACTTCTATCGCATTGAGTTTGCCACCGGAAGGGAAACCAAAACGGGGTTTCTCGCTTTGAAGAGGTAAGAAACTACGATATCAAAATGAGTTCAACATCCTTGATATTTTTAAATCCCCGGTCGGAAGTAACAAGGGGCAACTGCAAGTATATGCTTGTGGCGGCAATAATGGCATCTGGAACTTTGATCGTCTGCTTTTGGCGAAGCTGGATCGCTATTTCCTTTATTTCAGTTCGTAGTTCAACAATTTCACACGCACTCAATAAAGCCTTCAATTTTCGTTTTTCTAATTCAGATATCTTTGGCCACCCCAGCAATTCAATCTCTGTGATTACTGAGACAGCCACCGTTTGGTCTAAGAAAGGTTTTGTCCATGCGTTCCCTTCGTGTAGCGCAATCAAAAAATTTGTATCAGCAATAAAATCAACCCCACTCATCCCGCACTTTTCTTTGATAAGCAAGACCGTCAATACCACGCTTCAGTTTACCAAAGTGATTGCGCAACGTCTTTTTCTTTTTTGCACCGGTGGCCTGGGCCAACGCCTTCTTCACTTTCTGCTTGGTTACCGGCTTTTTAATCTCGATAATCATAGAATTTGCTTATTCATTTCGCAGTCGCTTTTGAGCAGACAATCGGTCTTCCGACCACTTCACCGTACCACAAAATTTTTTCGCATCAAGCTTCTTTCCGCGATTAAGTCTTCGAGCCGCTTCGACCAACTCCTGGCGCTTCGTTTTGCCGGTGACATGAATTACCATAATGTTAACATTCAACGAGTGTACAAATATATGCAATTGGGCAAAGATGAATACATGCTCAAAATGCATTTCAACTTGTTACTACCTCTGTGGCGCTCTGTGATCTCTGTGGTTATACATTTAAAAACCACAGGGTCCATGGAGTTCATAGAGTCTCATCAGATAAAATTGAAAGAAGCTAATCAATTAAAAAATATTTGCTGATCCACCCCAATTCAAAACTATGAAAAACCTTCTCCTACTCATTCTCTTAGCTGGCGCTCTGCAGGTCACTGCTCAGCAGGATCCCATCTATGCCCAGTACATCAACAATCCGCTGGCCATCAACCCTGCCTTTGCGGGAAGCAACAACATGTTTAACGCGGGCTTGCAGTACCGCACGCAGTGGGCCGGTATCGAAGCCAACCCCGTTACAGTGAACTTCAACAGTCACATGTCCGTGTATCAAAACCGCGTGGGCTTGGGCGTGCAAGTCATTCAAGATAAAATCGGTGACACCAAGAACACGGAGTTCAGCACAGTATACGCCTACAAAATTAAACTCAATAATGCCTCGCTCTCGTTTGGCATGCAGACGGGCTTCATTCGCTATACGAATAATCCCTCTGCGCTCTCCATCCGCGATGCCGGTGATGCGGCCTTCACGCAGGTAACAGAAACAAAGTTCAACACAGGGGCCGGTCTTTTGCTAAAGAGTGATCGCTACATCGTAGGGCTCTCGGTGCCCCGGTTGCTGCCCGCCACGGTGAGTCAGGGTGGCCAGACGGTGGAGCTCTACAAGCAGCACTACTATCTCATTGGTTCGTATGTGATGTTCGTCTCTGAGAAGCTACGCTTCAAGCCTGCCATGCTGTTGCGTGGCACCAGTGGCTCGCCTTTCTCGGCTGATCTCAACGCCAGCTTTACCATGCGGGAGTTTTACACTGCGGGTATTTTTACCCGAAACTTCAAAACCTATGGGCTGCTAATGCAGGCGCTAGTTAAAAATTTCCGCATCGGTTATGTGTTCGAACTACCTGGCAGTCCGGCCTCCAGTCTCAACTTCACCAGTCACGAACTCACGCTCGGCCTCTCCATGGGTGTGCTTGGCATGCACGATAAGGTGGCGAAGACGTTTTAGTGATTAAGTAAAAATCAAATAAAAGTATAGCTTTTACAATTCTACCCGTGATAAACTAAATTGAATTTAGAACAACTCTAATGACCCAAAATAGATTAGTATGAAAAAAATCATAGCACTACTTCCGTTCGTATGGGTCGCTATAACTAGCTCGGCCCAAACAACCTGGACAGAAGCTGATCGAAAGTACCTGTTGGACAATCTCACTCGTTCGCGGGATGAATTGATCAGCGAAACGAAAGGACTTACAAAAGCACAGTGGTCATTTAAAGAATCGCCCGACCGTTGGTCTATCAATCAGATTGTAGAGCACATTGCCATCTGGGAGATGCTGCTTTCGCATGACATCAGCAGGGCCTACAATGCTGGCATTAAACCCGAGCGAATTAATTCGGCCGCTCCAGACTCTACGTTTGTTCGATTCATTTATGAGACTACACCTCATTATTCGTTGGAATACACCAAACCATTCTCATATACCATACCCATGGGTATCAATCCACTGGCCAACAACCTTGCGTGGTTTTTGAAAATGCGTAATGAGTCTATTGGATTTGTCAAAACAACGCCAGACGACTTGCGAGCCTATTTTAGAAGTACTACCGGCAGCATTCACCAAGTGTACATCTACGTGTTCGGCCATACGGACAGACACATTCGCCAGATCAAAAAAGTGACGAAAGACCCTGCATTCCCAAAGTAAAACAAGATAGAAATTA
>JAIENH010000656.1 GCA_019751475.1 Cyclobacteriaceae bacterium | reverse complement strand
CTTACCCGACCACCAAAAAGACTTCATTACCACAAGAGGTATCGAAGGCCCGCCACTTATTGTTGTAGAAATCATTTCGCCCACCAATAGCTACACCGACAGGAATCAGAAAAAGAAACGCTATTTAGAATTCGGGATAGGTGAGTATTGGATCATTGATCCCGCCAACAAGACACTTGAAATTTATACGCCCGCTTCCGGTGAAGAGGTGCCAGTGGTTTACCTGGCCGGAAAGGGCGAGGTGCAATCCACTGTGGTGAAAGGCTTATCGATCAACCTGAAGGATATTTTCTAATCCTGCATCTCTTTCCTCCATCCCATTGCCAAACTTCCCATCACTGCAATTAACAATACCCAGCTTGATACCATGGTGACTTTGTTGCCAATGATATAAGGTCTCGGTTCGAATTTAAACTCGATAACATGCTTACCAGCGGCCACTTCCAATGCACGAAGCACATAGTCGGCACGGAGAATGGGTACGTCTTTTCTATCCACGGTAGCATGCCACCCTTTCGGGTAATAAATCTCCGAGAACACAATGAGGCCAGGTGAAGCCGAGTTCGACTCATATTTCAGATACTTAGGTGACCGCTCTAATATCGTGACAGTGGCCGCACTATCTGCAATTAATTCTGATTGAGTCAACTTAACTGAAGAAGCATTTACTACTGCAGTCTCACGGGTATTCACCTCGCTTGTTCGCTTCAATTCTTCGTTTGGAGATTTTACCTGCTCCACTTGCTTTACAAACCAAGCCGATCCATTAGCGGCAGGGTTCGGTATCACATTATCAACTTCAGGCCCGTAGACGATGTACTTTACGTTTAGCATATTTAATACACCCAGCTTATTGAAATCTGAATTTCCACTCTGTAGGGAATTGATAAGCGTTTGCGTGTCTTTCACGATAGCTGAGTCATAAAGATCCAGGTAGCGTCTCATCTTAGCTCCGTGATAGCCGCCAATGGAATTGTGATAATACGAAGTGCGGGCTTCTGCCATGGTGCCGTTGAGATTATAGACACGATAGTAACTCTTGTCTTGCAAGATGGCCTGGTCAGCAGCTGACATCTCAAACTTGGTTTCACGCTTCCGCTGATAATTGGCTTTGGTAAAGTAGCGCTTGTCTACCATAGATGCATCAAAAGTGATCACCAATCCCAGAAATGCATAAAAGCCAATTTGTGAAATTCGCTTGCCGACATTAAAGTATAGCATAATGAAGACAGCCAGTATAAATGAAAACGATCGGATAGCATCATCACGCAACAGCCCTCTGCGATCATCAGTGAGTGCTTTGAGAAACCAGACCGGCAACTGACTCTCACCCTCTTTTACAAAGCTTCCCATTCCCGCAAAGACAGCCAGTAGCAGACACACTCCGCCTGTAGCGCCAAATGCAATAAGTAACTTGCGCTTCAACTCTTGATTCAACGTACTCGCCATGAATTTCTCCAAACCGATCATCCCAAGCAATGGCATACAAAATAGAATAATCACCAATGCAAAATTGACCGACCGGAATTTGTTGTAACCCGGCAGGTAATCAAACATGAAGTAATTAAACGAGGAGAAACTATCTCCCCAGCTCAACATCAGACTGAGCGCTGACAGGGGCACAAGCCACCACACATATTTTTTGTCCGCTAATAAAATTCCCAGCACAAAAAGAAAAATAATAATGGCACCGGCATAGTAAGAACCACCGGCAAAGTCCTGTGGCCCCCAATAAGCGGAAGCGTACGCAGCCAACTTATTGGCAAGCGCATTGTCGCCCGAGTTGACCAGTGCCTGATACGTGGCACTCGTTTGATCTTCCACAAATGACTTCGCGCTGCTGCCCCCATAGAAATCAGGTATCATGAGTACCATTGACTCCCATACTCCGTACTTATAACTAAATGCGTACTCTTTGCTCAACGCTTTGGTATCGGACGCTGGTCTATTGGTTGCCAATTCAGAAGGTCCGCGAATAGAGTAGTGTCGGTATTCTTCGATGGCCCACAGCGGCCCGAAGAATGTGCCCACCGCCAACACGATGGCCGGAATAATTAGTACGACCGTCTTAAAAAATTCAACAAGTTTGCCAGAGCGAATGAAGTAAATCAATTGCACGAGTCCGTACACCAATACGATCAGCACGAGGTAATACGTAATCTGCAAATGGTTTTCACGTAAGTGAAGCGCCAAGCCAAGCGTAGTCACCGCAAAGCCGAGATATTTTTTATTACTAAATACAAGATGAATACCTGCAACCACCAGTGGCATGAATGCAATGGCGCCAATGCGTGCATTGTGGCCTGCACTCAATCCAATAATTATGTAAGATGAAAGACCAAATGCGAGTGCGCCTGCTATAGCAAGATACGGTCGCACACGAAACACAAGCAGCATGATGTAATAGCAGACAAATGCCAGAAAAATATTTCGAACGGGGTGTGGCAAAAACAATGACATCACCTTTTTAATACCCACCATGACTCCATCGCTCCACTGTACGTTCACCAGGTAGGCGGGCATTCCACTAAACATATTGCCAGCCCAAAGTCCTTCTTCGCCTGTAGCCTCGCGGTAGTCATGTAAGGCTTTACTCGAACCCACGTATTGTTGAATATCGTGCTGGTCCAGCGTTTTATTCTCAAAAAAAAGCGGGCTAAAAAAAATCAGTGTCACCACCAAGAAAACCCCGATTGCCAAGACATGCGGCAGTACATCGCCCAATTTTATTTTTTTCATAGCTTAAAAAGGAAGCGCAAAATACTAACTTTAATTGCCCTAACACCCGAAGTATGAAAAATCATGCACTCCTGATTTCCTTCTGTCTTTTAATAGGCTGCAATCGACTTACTAAGCCAAAATTTGATGCCGCTGCCGAAGAACAGGCTATTCGCGCGGTGTTTACTGCTCAACAGATTGCTTGGAACAATGGTGATCTGGAGGGATTCATGGAAGGCTATTGGAAGTCAGACTCGCTACAGTTTATGAGCCTTCGTGGTATTAATCACGGTTGGCAGGAAACGCTGGAAGGCTACCAAAAAGGATACCCTGATCGAGCCGCCATGGGCACGTTGAGTTTTGACATTTTGCAGATTACGCCTCTATCAACTACACACTTTATAGTAATGGGCCGCTATCACCTCACTCGCTCGGGCGGAAATCTGGATGGCGCCTTTACACTCATATTCAAAAAAGTAAATCAGAAATGGGTGGCTATTTACGATCACACCTGTTAGGCTAAATGCTATCTATCTCCTTACGGACAAAATCCATTAACTCCTTGATATAAGGCCGGCTAAAGTCAAATTTGATACCAGCCGCCCGGTAGATTTCCGGTATCGTGCGGAGATTACCCAATCGCAAGGCGTTAAGATATCCTTCCAATCCCTGCTTTTTATTTTGTCGGTAGTTTCGCCACACGGCAATCGCGCCAAGCTGCGCCATACCATACTCAATGTAGTAGAAGGGCACTTCATAGAGATGCAATTGCTTTTGCCACAGAAAGTCGCGCACCTCTTCTAGTCCTCGCCAATCGGTAACCGTGTCTGCAAATTCCTGAAAGACTATGTTCCATTGCTGCTTGCGCCTGCTCAGCGTGTGGTTGGGATTTTCATATACCCAATGTTGAAATTTATCAATGGTAGCAACCCAAGGCAGTGTTTCAATTATATCTTCTAATTGCTCCAGCCGCGCGCGCTTCAGGTCTTCGGGTTTACTGAAAAATACATCCCAATGATCCATTGAAATCAACTCCATGGACATGGAAGCAAGCTCGGCCACTTCCATGGGTGGACTCTTGAAATCTCCCAGAGACAAATCTTTTGTAAGGAAGTTGTGAATAGCATGCCCACCCTCGTGCATTATTGTGGTCATGTCGCGAAGGGTGGATGTCGCATTCATGAAAATGAACGGCACCCCAATTTCAGCGAGCGGATAATTATAGCCACCGGGTGCTTTCCCTTTACGTGATTCTAAATCCAAATGCCCCATGGCATTCATAGTGCTCAGGCAGTCGCCCAAAAACGGATCAAGTCGCTTAAAGCATTCAATGGATTTTTCGGTTAGGTCTTTACCCCCAACAAATGCCTTCAAGGCGGGGCGTCCTTCCACGTCTACTGCTTTATCCCACGGGCGAAGTGCCTCAACATTCAATTGCTCTTTCCTCTTCTCGGCCAATTCCTCCAGCAAGGGCACCACTTCGGAAGAAATAGAATCGTGAAAAGCAAAGCAATCTTGGGGCGTATAGTCAAATCGGCCATACGATTTAAACATGTAGTCGCGGAAGTTGGAAAAACTTGCATTTACCGCCACGCGATGACGAAGCTGCACAAGCTTTGAATACAATTCATCCAGTGTTTCTTTATCTTTTAATCGGCGGGGGGCCATTTTCTTATATACATCTTCACGCAATG
>JAIENH010000002.1 GCA_019751475.1 Cyclobacteriaceae bacterium | reverse complement strand
AGCAGCGTCCAAATTTATAAATGTGATTTCACCATTATCACTGATGCAAATGCCTCGCTCCTTTTGTTTGGGATTATCAATACCATCGTAGAGCACATCGGGCGGATTAAACATGGACTTCATCAGCAACAACTTGCCAATGTCGCTCTGAAGCGTGGGAAACCAGTGACTGTTTTCAAAACGATTGTGGTGAATGGACACGTTGTACGGAAAAGCGTTGTACAACGAATCCTCACGGTAGCGATTATTCACACTTTGCACACCACCGATCGCGTTGGCTTGCTCTTGCTCGCCCTCGTTAAGCGCGGCTACCAATTCATAGCTCACCACGGCCAGGCCCACCGAGCGGTTGTCGCGAATATCGTTGTCATACAACTCAATATCATGCGTGGCCAGCACCATAATGCCGGAGCCGGGAGGAATACTGGCTACCACGTTTCCCTTCTGGGCAAAGTTGGTGTGATTGTTATCGTGCACGTTGTTCTTATACACTTTCGTGGAATGACCATAGGTGGTTAGACCCGGCAAGTCAAACACGAGTAAGCCACCCGTATTGTCATACGCTTCGTTTCCATATATCTCAACGTTCTTGGAGTTCTCCGCTTCGATGCCAGCCACATTCCAATAGGCTTTATTATTCCGAATCACAACAGAATCTGACTGCCCCACATAAAAGCCCGCATCGGAAGATCCGGTGACAATACACTCTTCCATGAGCACGCCTTTGCATAGCACCGGGTAAAAACCGTAGGCACCGTTTTCAGTTTTCGGTCCTTCTGGCCAGGCCGACCGCACCCTGCGAAAGGTAATGCCGCGTGTGTCATTCACTTTCAGGTTATCACCTTTTGCATCTTCTACGGAAAAATCTTCCAGCACGATGTTGACACCGTTGCTTATGTGCATGCCCTCGGCACCTTCCGTCTGGTTTTTCCAACTCAAGATAGTTTTGTCCATGCCCTTGCCACGAATGACAATATTTTTCTTGCCATCCATCGTCAGGCTTTTGGTGAACATGAAGTTGCCTTCCGGCAGGTCGATCACTCCTCCATCCTCCACTGTTATGAATTGCGTCTGCAACGATTTTTCAATGCTTTGCCAGGTTTTAGGGCTTTGTTTGGAAGAACAGGAAATCAACAAAGCCAACGCAACAAAAACAATTAATCGTAGCATAGAGATGGAATTAATAAGTAATGTTAGCGATTTGGCTCCTAAAAATCCAGTGACGCTTAGGCCTTCACTTTCTTCTTCATCCCAAACAAAAATCGCATCACATTAAACGGTCGTATCAGTAAAAGATAAAAGGCTACACAACTCACCAGCGTGAGAAAACAAATCGCCCAATACTTAGCAGCAATCGACCACGGAAGTTGGCAGATGTAGTAGCCAATAGCGAGGATGACAGTTTGGTGCAAAATGTAGAACGGGTAAAGCCCTTCGCTGATTTTTGAAAGCCACGGATGCGGCTTGTTCAGGTAATGCTGACCGTAGGCAATAATGGTGATGACGGTAAACCAGCTAACGAAAATCGCTACCACATCAAAAACTGTTTCAACTTGGTCATCCGTCAATGGTAGCACAATCAAATCACGAAAGTGAAAATAGCAGATGTAAAACGGAATAAGTGAAAGAATGGTAGCGATGAGGAAATGTTTACGGCTGTTGCCAATGGCTTCCCAAAGTTTTGGAATCGAATAACAAATAATGCCCATCAGAAAAAAAGCAAAATAGAAAACAAAGTAAGCCCAATCGTGTGTAAGGTCGTGCGTTTCTTCTGGAAAGTATGGGCGCAGAACAATCTGTGTAACCAAAATCAAAACAGAAGGAATGAAAAGCAACGCAGCAGGAGATGACAACAACCACAAACACTTCTGCTTAAATTTTTCTGATTTAGGTGAGCGTAGGTATTTCAAAAAAGGCAACGCCAACATAGAGTAGATGAGCAAATAAAGAATAAACCAAAGGTGATGCCAGCTTAAACTTCCTTTTGGGTACGGAACAAAGTTGAAGACTGTTTTATAAAACTCCCAATAGTTGGCATACTGGGCGATACGCTCGTAATAAATCTGCGGAGGCACCACCACAAACATTCCAAAAATGAGCGGCACTAACAATCTTGAGTACCGCTCTTTTCTAAATTGCCCCGGAGTACGCTTACCCAATGCCATATACGTGCCCGCTCCTGATATGAACAATAGTAACGGCATCCTAAAGTAATGCGACCATATCATCCAATATTGAAAGGAGTAACTCAACTCATTGTTCTTCACATGCCAACCCCAGTGGTTGAACCACATGCCCGTGTGGAAGAAAAGTAAAATGGCGATGGCGATGAGGCGCAGCCAGTCGAGGTCGTATCGTCTAACTAGTAGTTCGTTGTGTGTTGTAATTTCTTGGTTCATGCGTTTAATTTTCCGTAAAGTAACGGGCACGAACCACCAAGGTAAGGCTGTTTTTATCATCTAGAAGGCCGATTTTATAAAGTCGAACGCAACCCGTTGGTTTTAGGTGTCCTACACCTTGGAGGTGTAGGACACCTCGCCCCTTTGCGGTTCTTCATCAGAATTTCTAAATTTTCAAATGTTTCTTACGGAAGGAGATATTTTTCATGTTTTTAATCGGGGGAATAACAAGCAGCCTATTTTCTTTAAGCCAGAGAACTATGACTATTTTCTGAAAAATCTCAGCCGTTATTTAACTCCCGTATGCGATATTCTGGCTTGGTGCTTAATGCCCAATCATTTTCATTTGCTCATACAAGCCAATCAGCAGTCAGTTCCAATAATCAGAGACGGGAGCTTTGAACGCCAACAATTTTCGCAAGGGATAAAACAGCTTTTGAGTTCATATACCAAAGCAGTCAACAAACAAGAAGGTAGAACAGGAAGCTTATTTCAACAAAAAACAAAAGCCTTGCTGACGGAAGGAGGTCACGCTCAAACCGCATTTCATTATATCCATCAAAATCCGATGAAGGCAGGGTTGGTGAAAAAGATGGAAGATTGGAGCCACAGTTCTTTTAGAGAGTATCGCGAAATGAATAAATCAGAAAACTCAATTTGCAATATCAAGCTAGCTACTGAATTGTTGGATTTAAATCCCGCCCGATTCTACGAGGATTCATATCAAGTCTTGAATTTCAACCCTGTCGATTTTGAGTAGGGGGAGTTAGGTGTCCTACACCTTTAAGGTGTAGGACACCTAATCGAATTTTTTTACCTTCAACCTCTCATCTATGAAACGAAGAAAATTTATCCAAACCTCCGCTGCGCTCGCAGCCGCCACGCTACCCCTGCCGCAACTATATGCACAAGTGCAACAACAATTGCAAACAGCTCCCGCCAATAAAACATCCTTCGATGTCATTGTCTTGGGTGTGGGCAGCATGGGGTCTTCCGCGTGCTATCACCTGGCCAAGCAGGGGTTCAAAGTTTTGGGATTAGAGCAGTTCGACATTCCCCATGAATTGGGTTCGCACGCTGGACAAAGCCGTATCATCCGCAAAGCGTATGGCGAAGGTTCTGATTATGTGCCGCTGCTGGAAAGAGCGTATAAAAATTGGCAAACACTGGAATCAGAAACGGGCGCGCAAGTTTACTACAAAACAGGGCTTTCCTATTTTGGTGCACCTGATGACCCATTCTTAGATACCGTTAAAGGCTCGTCAAAAAAATATAAAATCCCGCTTAACAATCTTACCGCAGAAGAGTGCGACCGAAAATATCCACAGTTCAAACTCCCACAAAATTTTCAACGACTAGAAGAGCCTGATGCCGGATTCATAACGCCTGAACGCAGCATACTTTTATACGTTCAGCAGGCAATACTAAATGGAGCCATTATCCGCACGAAAGAGAAAGTGATTGAATGGAAGCACGAAACATCAGGCAGTGTAACGGTTGTAACCAACCGAGGTATAAACAAAGCCGGTAAATTAGTCATCACCGCTGGGCCATGGGCTGGAAAAATGATTCCCTCGCTTGCTTCTAAGTTGACCGTTACCCGGCAAGCAGTTGCATGGGTAAAGCCAAAAAAGTGGGACGATTTCACGCTTGGAAAATTTCCATGTTGGATACTGGAGGACAAAGACCATGATTTTTATGGATTCCCAATTCTTCCTGTCGGAACATTCGCTGGCCCTTTGGGATTAAAGCTTGCTTTACATTTTCCCGGAGCCGAGACTACCGATCCAGACTCGGTGAATAGAAATACAAAAGACTCAGACGAAAAAATCCTGATCGAATTCCTGAATCGTTTTATTCCCAATGGCTACGAAAGCACGTTGGCGATGAAAACGTGCTTGTATACCAATTCTCCCGATCACAATTTCATAATTGATTACTTGTCGGGGTATGACAAAGACGTTGTTTTCGCAACTGGTTTTAGTGGTCATGGTTTTAAGTTT
>JAIENH010000261.1 GCA_019751475.1 Cyclobacteriaceae bacterium | reverse complement strand
AGTACGAGAGCCAGGCTGCCAAGCGTATCGCCCACACCTGTTTGAATGGCTTTGATGGTTTGATCAGGCGCAAGCCCCAGCCACAAACCAGCCACAAGCGAAACGATGAGCAATGCCAGCAGCGGATTGATCTTTGCCAAAATCAACAGCAACAACAATAAGATGCAAGCAGCTACGATAATCAGTGACATGGGCTACATCGTTGAGGATTGACGGAGCGCATGAAACGTACCAGCCAGGTCGGGATATAATTTTTTATAAATCATAAATCGATCTTGATACAACTTCCGGAAATTTTTCTCTGGTTGAAAAATGTGGGCTGAAGGAAAATGAAATTGTACCTGCTCGCCCAACGCTTTGAAGCCCAATAAGGCTGCCCCTAGCGCGGAAGCATCTTCCGTGCCTCGCACTTTTACCGGCTTACCAAAAATAGTTGCTACTAATTGCACCCAGGCAGCTGACTTAACAAAGCCACCACTGGCTACTATCGACTCAAATGCACCTGAGTTTTGCTCAACGACTTCCGCAATAGACAGCAGCGCAAAACCGATACCTTCCAGAATGGCCCGCATGAAATGCTCCTGCCTGTGGTGCTGCCGCACGCCAATAAAAGTGCCTGCCGCATCCGGATCGAAGACAGGCGCCCGCTCGCCTAGGACGTACGGAAGAAATATTAATCCATCACAACCCGGAGCCACTGTCATCGCCCGTGCCACGAAGAAAGTTACATCAAGAGGTTCTTTGAGAAAATTTTCGGAATACCATTGCAACAAAACAGCACCGTTGTTGGAGGCACCACCGGTAATGACCGTTTGCTCGTCCAATAAATAACTGAATGTTCGTCCGTTGCGATCGGGTGAAATTTTATTCGCGGCCTTGCGCACCGCACTGCTGGTTCCGACTGTAACAGACAATTCATTTTTATGCATGGCACCGCTACCAAGATTTGCGAGGCACCCATCACTGGCGCCAATGATCCACGGAGTCAGAGCAGATAAGCCGAGTTTACTTGCCCAACCATCTGAAAGACCCGTAAAGGGCCGATACACGGATACCGGCAACGAAAGTTGATTGTCCTCAATTTTTACTTTTTGCAAAGCGACTTTTGACCAACTTAATGTTGAAGCACTAAAGAGCCCGGTAGCGGACGCAATGGAATGATCAACCACATATTCTCCAAAGAACTTATGCCACAGATATTCCTTTATACCGATAAACTTATGCGCCCGCTTGACTAGCGCCTGCTCATTTTTTTGAAACCAGGCAATTTTGCACAAGGGCGACATCGGGTGAACAGGCGTGTTCGTCTCCTGGTAAATCAAGCTTCCTTCGCTGGAGCTTCGAATGTCATTTGCTTCATGTTTGCTTCTAAGATCGGCCCAGGTGACCAAGGGTGTGAGTGGTACTCCTTTTTCATCCACCAACAGCAAACTGTGCATGGCACTACTAAAACTTACACCATCAATTTTTTCTTTTGAGGAAGCAATACATTGATGAACAATGTTGACCACTGCTTCAAGGACTTCATCAGGATTCTGCTCGGAATAATCTTGTTTCGAATGAAGCGTAGGGTAACCCTGCCGGGCCGAAGTAAGCACCTCGCCTTGTTGATTTACTACCAATGCCTTCGCACTGGTGGTCCCAATATCCACGGCAAGAATATGCTTCACACGGTGTGGTTATATTTCTGAAAAATAAGGAAAGGGAAAGGATTAAAGAAATGGATTGAAAGGCTATGCATCACATTTACTTTGATCGAGTGTCATTGGCCCATTCGGTAGAACCTGAAACTCACCTGATGGCTTTCTAACTTTGTGTCTTTTTATATTGAAAAGGTGTTTGCTATCTTTGCTATATAAGGATACTCACAACCGATACGAGAATGGCAACAATTACTAAAAAAAGAAAAACGGGTATCGCCAAAAATGAAAGAGGCACTAAGCGCACAGCAAAAAGAACTGGTCGAGGTTTTGAAAAGGCATGGGAATTTTGGAAGACTGCGCAAGTGAATCTGAGCAACTTTAGGTTTGACCGCGAAGAAGCTAATGCCCGCTAATTTTTTTGTCGACTCCAATATTGCCCTCTATATTCTAGACAAGGGTAGTCCGAAGTTTTCAAAAGCAAAGGCTTTACTGGTGGACAGGCCCTGCATTAGCACACAAGTTGTAGCAGAAAACATACATGTTTGCGTGAGGAAATTACGACTATCAAAAAATTTCGCACTGGCACATGCCAACAGCCTACGGCAGGCATGTAGCGTCAAAGATATTACCAATGCGGTACTCACACAGTCAGTTTTTATTTTTGAGCGATATGGGTATACCATTTTCGACAGCCTTATTATCGCCTCAGCTATATCTGCCAACTGCGCAACCTTATACTCAGAAGACATGCAACATGGCCACGTTGTAGAAGGCAAACTCACGATTATCAATCCATTTCTCACTTCTTGACTTTTTCAAACTCCTTTTTCTTACTGACAAATGTGGAGGGCCAAAGTAAGCACCTCGCCTCGTACATCTGCAACCAATGCATTGAGTTGGTGATATCAATATCCACCTACAAGAATATGTTTCACACGATGAAGTTGTATTCCTGAAAAAAAGGGAAAGGATTAAAGAAATAGGCAAACAGCCTACTCTATTGATGTTTCTAATTGCTGAACACTTCGATAAACATAGCGGGCG
Organism: Cyclobacteriaceae bacterium; assembly: GCA_019751475.1. Lineage (GTDB taxonomy): Bacteria > Bacteroidota > Bacteroidia > Cytophagales > Cyclobacteriaceae > ELB16-189. The sequence goes on along the minus strand of JAIENH010000261.1, from coordinate 1,707 downwards.
CATTATCTTCATACTTGAATTCACCTTTCTCATCACCAGCCTCCTGACTAAATGAATAGCCACCTACTTTTCCAAGCGAATACGTTAAGAGATTGCTAAACTCCCCAGTTTTACCCCAGGCATCCACCCACTCCAACGTAACTATTACTTTTTCACAAATGACTACGTCATAACTTTTGAGGTCAACCTTTACCCATTTGTGTCGAAGGGATGTTGTAAAAAATATATTCTTACTGAGAATGGATTCTGCTGGAATACCATCCTTGACACGCAAAAAATTCAACCGGAATGCTACACTGTCCCAATCATTGTGATTAATCCTAAACGAGAACGAACTCACTTTCACCGGGCACTCCGCTCCTTCTATTAAAAGGCCTCGTATCCGCCCTTTAAAACTCTTGTAGTCGCCCCATCCTGTCATCCGCCTGCCGACACGGTTAATGCCCATCACTTTCGTTGTTGATTTGGCGGTGACCACCATGGGGGCTAGTTCTACTGATTCGGGTGCCAACTCAACCTTATTGTTGTTCAAGAGTTTTAAATCACTCGTTACGACAGCGAAAGACCTATAGCCAATGTAGGTAAACCGTATGGTGTCTTTATTTGAAACACCCGCCAGATCAATGCTAAACTCCCCGCTTCTTGAGCTTACAGCACCAATGCCTCTTCCGACAATGCGAATATTTGCGTACGGCAGAGACTCTTTTGTAACTCTGTCTACAACAATACCACTAAAGGTTTGCCCGCTACCTGAAAAACAAGAAACGGCTAAAGAAAAAAGCAAAAAACTTCTCACGCGCATTTAAATTTTTAATCCGGTGAAATTAATCAACTACTTTCTTTCCTTTAAGTATGTATTTAAAATCATCCTTATCAACCCGCACTTCTGCCCGGACAGAATCTCCAAAAAAACTGCAAATGAAAAGTGATTTTGAGTCTTCAAGGTTCGATCGAAATTCAAGTTGGGTGCCCTTTGATCGAATGACTTTCAATTCGGACTGCTTTCCATCTTCATCGATTATTTCACCTTTATATGTTTTGCCATTCTTTCGAAGAATAATCCATCCAAAAAAATCCCCGTAAGGAGTGTCCACTACGGAATAGGCATATCGCCCGGAGATATCGGCAGCCATATCTTGACCCAGTAAGGAGAAACTAAACCCAAATAAGATGATGAGTAAGGCTATTACTTTCACAACTTCAATCTTTCCTACAGGCTAATTTTAGGAGTTTTTGAATTGGTTTACAATTCCCTCAACAAGAAAATTAGATTGGCAGAGTTTCCGCAAGAAAGCCCTACCGTTTCAAAAACTTAAACGAACTGCGTTGACCGTTGTCGTCTTTGATGGCGAGCAGGTAATAGCCAGTAGGAAGGTCTTTCACTTTCACACGCACTTCAAAATCATCTACGATCTCTTTGTCAACTTCAAGCGAATTGCCAATAATGGTGTGCAAGGTGAGATGAACAGCTCGGGCCTGAGGTGTCTCAAATTTTATACTTAGAAAGTCAACAGCCGGATTGGGGAAAAGTCGTACAGACTTGGCAGGCTCAGTTCGCTCTGCGTTGAACACATCCCCACCCTGAGCCCACCCAATTTGGGCCATAAAGCCAATCATGACGATTAGAAGCAGGGTTTTGAAGAGACGCATCAGTACCAAATACGTTGTTTATTGATCTTTAGATGCACATGGTAAGCCAAAAGTTTA
>JAIENH010000336.1 GCA_019751475.1 Cyclobacteriaceae bacterium | reverse complement strand
CTGCATCAAATGTTTTTTCCTTTGTAATCATATTCCGACAAGCGCTCTTGGATCTCTATTTCAAACTGCCGAAAGCCGTTAAACAAATTTACGGAGTTTATGGAGTACGCATCTAAAAGATTCCGTACTTATTCAAAGACGATTGTGAAACGCGAATCACACCTTCAAGCAACTCTTGTTGAATCTCTTTTTCGCGCCTGGTGATCTCTAATTGCTTCCGGTCGTCAATATCAATATGAACGCCTACAACTTTTGATGCAAGGCCTTCGCTATCGCGACCAATAACACGGCCCCGCGATTCTATCCACCGATAGTTACCATCTTCCATCTTCATGCGAAACTCAATTTCCCAGGTGTTTTGTTTCTGCATGTAATCCTGCTGCTTTTGTTCGGTGTTGGCACGGTCTTCCGGGTGCATCCGTTCAATCCAAGTCTCATAAACATGGTCTGCGTTGGGCTGAAGGCCCAGCATTTTATACCAGCCGGGGCTATGGTAGGTCTGATTGGTTGCTACGTCCCACTCCCACCAGCCTTCAGTCATTGAATCAAGCACCAATTGTAATCGCCTCTCAGATTCCGTCACAGCCTTTCAGTTTTCGAAAATAATGCCGTTAATTTATACAAGATCATGAACATACAAGCGAAGGTATATCTTAAAAAGGGACGCGAAGCTTCCGCTAAGCGTTTTCACCCCTGGATTTTTTCGGGCGCCATTCAATCGGTAGAAGGAAATCCATCAGACGGAGATTGGGTGGAAGTGAGAGACGCGCAAAAGAAAACCATCGGCTTTGGGCATTACCAAAAGGGCACCATTGCCGTACGATTGCTTTCATTTTCGGAAGCACCAACGGAGTCACTCTACCATGATAAAATAGCAAGTGCCCTCCGGCAGCGCGTTCAGGCGAATGTCGTGAGTGATTTTACGAATTGTTATCGCCTGGTGCATGGTGAGGGTGACGGACTACCGGGCCTGATCGTTGACGTTTACAACGGTGTAGCTGTGATGCAGGCTCACTCCACCGGTATGCATCGCGACCGGCAACGCGTAGCAGATGGTATAAAGACCGCCCTCGGAGAAAACCTGCACTCCATTTACTATAAAAGTCAGGGTACCCTTCCGGATAAAGTTGACAATGAATATTTGTTGGGCATGAGCGCGGTGCCACACGTGGCGATGGAGCATGGTCACAAATTTTACGTGGATTGGGAGGAAGGGCAGAAGACTGGCTTCTTTCTTGACCAGCGCGAAAACAGAAAACTGCTGGGAGAAATGTCGGCAGGAAAGAAAGTGCTCAATACATTTTGTTATACAGGCGGATTTTCTGTGTATGCCTTGCAGGCGGGAGCTGCGTTAGTTCATTCGGTAGATGCTTCAGAAAAAGCCATTGCCCTCACCAGAAAAAATATTGCGCTCAACGGATTTGATTTCAATCAACATGAAAGCACAGCAGCAGACACCTTTGATTTTCTCAAAGAAAAAAAGGAGGCCTACGATCTTATCATCCTTGATCCACCAGCTTTTGCCAAGCACAAAGATGCGCGGCACCAAGCCATGAAAGGCTACCAGCGATTGAATGCTGAAGCCATGCGGGTGATCAAACCGGGCGGAATCATTTTTACTTTTTCCTGTTCCCAGGTGGTGGACCGGCAGTTGTTTTATGACACGGTAGTATCATCAGCAATACAAGCCGGTCGTGCCATTAAGGTTTTGGATCGGCTATCACAACCAGCTGATCACCCGGTGTCTATTTATCACCCGGAGGGAGAATATCTTAAAGGCTTGGTGCTTTACGTAGAATAAATTTTCAACGATGTGTGCTTCGCTATTTTGTCAAAGTCACGATCGTTATGCACTAGATCAAGATCAAAATGAATGGCGTAGAAAGCAATAAGGCAATCATTACCTTTCTCAATGGTCACCCCTTTCTTTCTAAGCGCGCGGTAGATTTTGGATGCACCTTCAGCGGCAAAGTAGGGATCAAGATTCAAGAAGATCATTTGAAAGAGAATCTCTCGCGTACTTTCAAAGTCTTTTTCTTCTCGAATGCCCTGTAATACTTCTTGTAAAATTGGAGGACAGATCTGTTGTTGAATACCTCGACTTAATAATCGGTCTAACAGCTCTGTTTCTTTTGTATTCCTACCAGTAAGGTAATTTATCCAAACTGAAGAGTCGATAATCATTTATACTTTCCCTGCACGCATTTTCATCAGATCACCTTCCCAGGAAATTTTTCCCCGAAGTTTTCTGAACTCTTGAAACTTTAACAAACGCGCGTAGTTTTCTAACGCCTTTTCTACTGCTTCACGCTTTGTCTTGGCCTCGCCCAAGCGCATGATGTCTTTGATTAAGTCATCGCGCAAAACAATGTTAGTCCGTGTTGTTTTCATACACACAAATGTACAAAAATCATACACATCAGCCTACGGATGCTTGGCGTAGCGTTCAAAAAACTCAATGACGCGAAGCAAATGATCCATCATCCTTCCGGGATTGCCGCTGCGCGTAAGCTCATGTCCTTCTTTCGGATAGCGAACGTACTCCACAGGTTTATTTAGAATTTTAAGACTCTTATAAAGCATCTCCGACTGGATGACGCCCGTGCGCAAATCCTGATCGGCATGTATGATCAACAGAGGTGTGTTGATTTTATCTACGAACGAATAAGGAGAATTAGCATCCAGCAGCGCGCGCGTCTGGTTGTCCCACGGGTATCCGCCAAAGTGATCAGGCACCAACCGCCAGGCATTTCCTTCACCCATGAATGTGGTGAGATCATAAACACCACGCTGAGCGTTAGCTGCTTTGAAGCGATTGTCGTGACTTACAATCCAGGCCACCATGTAGCCGGCATAACTTCCACCTTCTACAAAAAGATTATCGCGATCGATCCATGTATTGCCTTTCATGGCTTCGTCTAATGACGCAAGAATATCGCCTGCAGGGCCTGTGCCCCAGTCTTTGAAATTGCCTTTCTTAAATGCATCGCCATAGCCACCACTGCCTCGCGGATTGCAATAGACTACGCCATAACCCCAATTATTTTCTACCTGGTATTCATGCCACATCGAAAAGATGCCGGGACCCCACATGGCAGAAGGCCCACCGTGAATGTTCAGGATGGTTGGATACTTAGCGCCTTCTTTTTTACCTACAGGCTCCATCACCCAGTATTGTATTTTTTTTCCGTCCGGGCGGGTAAACCAATATTCTTTCGGCTGACTAATGTTTTTTTCTTTGATCCATTCTTCGTTGAGTTTAGTAAGTTGACGACTGGCTTTTGTTTTCTGATCCAGCAGGTAGACTTCCCATGGATTTTTTGTTTCCGTGAGTGCGTAAACAATCTTGTCACCCTTCACGTCAAAATCATTGACTCCGCTGTCGTTGCCAAGAATTTTTGTGATGGGTCCGCCTTTGGCAGCGACTGTAAAAACAGGAATGTCTCCCTCCGTTTGTGCTGCGAAGTAAATCACCTTGCTGTCAGCTGACCAAAGTGCACCATTTATATCGCGATCAAAAGAGGTAGTCAACACGGTCGGCTTTCCACCCAAAGCACTCATTACGGCTAACTGTGTCTGCGTAGCATGGCGATTTTGAATTGGCTCCGCGTAAAACAGAATCATCAATCCGTCAGGAGAATAGGCAGGTGCAGCGAGACTATAGCCCGGCCAGGTTAAAAATTCTTTCGCGGTTTTCGTTGCCGGATCGATTGTCCACAAATCAGTGTCTTGCTCTACATCAGGAGATACTGCATACTTTCTCGAAGCGCAAAGAATAAGTTTACCATCGCGCGACCACTCCGGGTTTTGAAAATCCTGAAATCCCGAAGTCAACTGCTCGGCTTTTTCATCGCTGCCCACGGTCTTTACTAACACATGCGTAAATTCCATCTCGGGTTGCAAGTTCAATTCACCCTGTATATCCTGGCGCGTTAGCACGCGCGGATTATTATCAACTGTATTTTTTGAAAGCCAGGCCCTGACTTCCGTCAAATTGCCATCAGGACTGCTGACAATTTTCTTCTTCTCATCGTCCTTCAGATTTTTCCAGTTAGGTTCATCACCTTGCCTTCTGCCCGGTCGATCATACCCCCACGTAACAGCCCCCTCGATAGAGCGAAATGGAATAGAAGAAGTAAACAAAATTCTTTTGCCATCAGGACTCCAGCGCGGGCGGGTGGCTCCAAATTCATTTTTGGTAATAGCATAAGCTTCTCCACCCGTCATGGGCAGCAGCCAAATTTGTGGCTTATCATTGTCCGTACGCACAAAGGCAACTTGTTTGCCATCGGGCGACCACTGAGGTTGACCATCATTTTTGTCGCCAAAGGTGAGTTGCATTGGAGTGGTGGTCCCTATAAGATCAAGCAAATACA
>JAIENH010000020.1 GCA_019751475.1 Cyclobacteriaceae bacterium | reverse complement strand
TACCAATCACGCATTGAACTAACAGAAGATGTGCGCATGTATGAAGATGAAAAGTACTGGGATACCCTTCGCCACGAACCCCTCAGCAGCACCGAGCGCAGTGTCTACCGCATGATTGACACGCTGAAGAATATACCTGTCATAAAGACCTATACCGATATTTTCAAGATCATCATTGATGGATACTATGACATGGGCAAGATTGAAATCGGCCCTTATCTAAGCACGCTGGCGTACAACAATATTGAAGGCATGCGCGTGCAGAGTGGATTTAAGACCAACCATAAGTTTAGCCAGCACTGGATGCTCGCAGGGCAGGTGGCCTATGGCTTCAATGACAACCGGGTGAAATACATGGGATCAATCACGAATATTTTGTCACGCAAACATTGGACAACACTGAGTTTCCGTGTGCGAAGAGATCTCGCCCGCATTGGAGTGGATGATGAAAACCTGGCAGATAATCCCTTGTTTCTTGTTGCAGCCCGGTGGGGTGCCTTCAGACGGGGCTTTTATTTTGATGAGTCACGACTCAGTTTTTCACGTCAGATGTTCAAAGGTTTTAATCAACGTGTGTCTGTGAAGTACAGTACCTTTTTTCCGACCTACAATTTCGGATACTTCCAGAATCCGCAAGAAACAAACTCACCCATTCTCAATACGTTCGAGACTACCGAAGTATCTTTTGAATCACGATACTCGAAGGATGAGACGTTCATTCAAAATGGAAATGAGCGCGTGAGCCTCGGTGCACGCATGCGGCCTGTACTTACATTTCGCTATACGCACGGATTTGCCGGGGTGCTTGGCAGTGACTTTACATACAACAAAGTCCGGATGAGTTTTACCAAGCGCATTCGACTTGGGCCGTTGGGTGAAGGTCGTGTCACGGCCAACGGAGAATATATTTTTGATGCATTGCCTTATCCGTTATTGGTGCTTCACCTGGGCAACCAGACGCCCATTTACGCAGCTGTTACGTACAACCTGATGAACTTTGGTGAGTTTATCAGTGATCATTATGCGTCCATTCAATACAGGCATTATTTCCAGGGACTCTTTTTGAATCGTATCCCGTTGATTAAAAAACTTAACTGGCGATTGCTGGCTACGGCCAATGTAGTGGCGGGGGGTCTTCGCCAAGAAAATCGTAACCTGATTTCAAAATTTACCAGCGATGGTGAACCTACCGTACGAGCCGGATATTTTACCGGTAAGCCTTATGTAGAGTTGGGTTATGGAGTGGAGAATATCTTTCGGTTTTTCCGCGTAGACTTTATCCATCGACTATCGTATTTGGATAATCCTGATGCGCGGGCATTTGGCGTCTTATTCACAGCCCAATTCCAATTCTGATCAGAACGCCTCTGATAGCACAATGTAATAGTTAAGACTGTTACCGTAGGCCACATCAAATCGGAGGTTCAGTTTTTCGGAAGGAAGTACACTGAATCGCAAGCCACCACCAACGGCCGCTTTGAATCGCTTGAAGTTTATTTCTTCCAATTCTCCCGCTACCTGGCCAACACTCGTAAACGCGGTGGCTCCAAATCGCCAGAACAACGGGAAGCGATACTCCACCTGACCTCCGATGAATTTTTTATCGCGGTAGCGGCCGGCATAGTAGCCGCGCATCATGGAGTTACCTCCCAGCACCGCTAAATTCCGATACGGCACATCCCCAAATGTGAAGATACCGTAACCCTGAAAACCAATTGTCTGGTTAGTGGTGAGCTTCCAGTACTTCCTAAAATCCATCTCGTAGGCGTGAAAGTTATAATCGCTCAATAAGTCAGTGTTAAAATTTGAAAACTTGATTCTCACCAGCGAGCCCTTGTCGGGCATGTAGGCATGATTGCGCGAGTCATGGGTGAAGAGCAGGCTGTAGCCGAAGACGTGATAGTCTGAGCGATTGTATATACCGAGCACTTCCTGGTTGGCAAAATTTCCGTTTGGATCATACTTGATGTTAAATACATTTTGATATTCGATGCCTCCTCCAAGAAAGATGTTGTTCTTTACTTTTCGATTCAGTTGAGGATTGATATAGAATTGGGTGAACGTATAACTTTCCTTGTTGCTCTCGGGTGTGTTGTTACCAATGCCCCAGAATTTGTCAGGGAACTTGCTGAAAGAATTCTCAAACCGTATGATGTACCTTTCCTTGGGTAAAAAAATATTCGCTCCAAGCGCAACCAAAATCTGGTCGTTCAACGTATACAGAAACCCGGAAGGAAGGGTAGAAGTACGAAGCTTGGGATCTTTCTTGGACGTTTTGAAAATGTAGGCGTTGGCAAGGCCAAAGACCCAATTTGTTTCCGTGGACAGGGCTACAATCGGGAAGATCAAGAGTTTGTTCTTGTAGGCGATTTCAAACTTGGAAGTATCAGTAGGATGGGGGAAAGCACCTGCTTCTCTGTTTTTGTTTTGGGCCCCCAAGAAGTGGTACGATAGCAGCGAGACGAGTAGGATGAGAAAAGACCTTGTGGAAAGTGTCATTAAACTGCTACTTTTAGTTTTTTAGGTTTAGTTAAATCCACCCGTAGAGTATTATTTTGCAACCAACAAAAAATTGCCCGTAAAAATAAGCCCAGTGAGGTTAATTCTGCTTTCTTTTTTCGTTTCGTTTTTTGCCTCGCTCACATCCTTCGCACAAGAGTTTATCGTGCAGGGCAAGGTGACCGATGCCTCTTCGGGTGATCCGATTCCATTTGTTAACGTAATCTTTAAAGGTACTGGTACAGGTGCCACTACTGATTTTGATGGAAATTTTCTCATCAAGAGCTTACGACCTACAGACTCAGTGATGGCTACTTACATCGGCTACAAGCCCAAGACTAAGGCTATACGAAAAGGAGTAAGGCAACAAGTCGTGAATTTTCAGTTGGAAGAAGACGTGACCAACTTGCAAGAAGTGGTGGTCAAAGCAGGTGAGAATCCGGCCTTCACGATTTTACGTGGAGTGGTGGATAATAAAAGCAAAAATGACAAGCGCTCGCTTTCAGCCTACGAGTATGAATCGTACACTAAAATGGAAGTGGATGTGGATCATATCTCCGAGAAATTTCGCGAACGAAAGGTGATGAAAAAAATAGCTCAGGTGCTTGACAGTATCGACCGGGTGGCAGGAGAGGATGGTAAACCCATACTACCATTGTTCATCACAGAAAGTGTATCAAAGATTTATTTTAGAGATAACCCTTCATTTAAAATCGAAGAAATTCTTCATACCAAAATAACAGGCGTAGGCGTTGAGGATGGTTCCACCGTAAATCAATTAGTGGGTTCATCTTTTCAGGAATATAATTTCTACCAAAACTGGCTCCCCATCCTGGGAAAGAACTTTGTTTCGCCCATTGCTGATGGTTGGCGACTGTACTACGACTACGATTTACTTGACAGCCTGATGGTGGGCGATGATTTTTGTTATCGCATCGACTTCTATCCGAAAAATCCGCTGGAGCTTGCCTTTACGGGATCGATGTGGATTGCTAAAAAGAACTTTGCGCTCAAGCAGATTGATGCTGCTGTTGGCAAGGAAGCTAATGTCAATTTCATAGAGAAAATTAAAATTCAACAAGAGCTGGCTCCTTTGGAGGAAGGCCCCTGGATGCCCGTAAAGAATCGGATACTGATCAACATTAGTGAGCTAAGTAAAAACTCGGCCGGTATGTTGGCTAAGTTTTATACCAGTAACAAGAACTTTAAAGTCAATACTCCAAAAGCGGTGGCGTTTTATGATCAGGCTATTAAAGTTAAAGAAGACGCGACAGTTTTTACTGAAGATACCTATTGGGATTCTCTGCGACACGAGCCACTGAGCAAAACAGAGAAGAGTGTGTATAAAATGATTGACACGCTTCGAAATATTCCGATCGTAAAGACCTATACGGAAATTTTCAAAGCGTTGGTAGATGGCTATTATGACTTGGGCAAGATTGAAGTCGGTCCTTATCTGCGCACCATTGCATACAATAATATTGAAGGTACACGCGTCAGCGTGGGGTTCAAAACCAACCGCAAATTTGATAAACACATGTTGTACAGCGGATTTTTGGCCTACGGATTTTATGATCAGCGGTTCAAATATCAGGCGTCTGCCCAACGTATACTTTCCAGAAGACGATGGACTACACTTACTGGCAGAGTTACCTATGACATGGTTCGACTCGGTATTGATGATGATGCACTCAATGCTAATCCATTGTTCTTAACAGCCGCCCGATGGGGAAACTTCCGAAGAGGATACTATTACAACGAAGGTTATGTCTCGTTGCAACGAGAGTTGTTCAGGGGTTTTTCACAGAAGATTTCGATGCGCTACTGGACGTTTGACCCAAGTTATCGGTTTGGTGCACTGCTCGACCCT
>JAIENH010000342.1 GCA_019751475.1 Cyclobacteriaceae bacterium | reverse complement strand
GCTGGCAGCGTGTCCAGCTTTCTCGCCATCCTGACCGGCCCTACACACTGGACTACATTTACGAGATTACTACCGACTTTATTGAACTGCATGGCGATCGCAATGTAGCAGACGATAAGGCCATGGTGGGCGGCCTCGGCACCATTGATGGCCAAACGTTCATGCTCATTGGCCAGCAAAAAGGAAGAAACACCAAACAGCGCCAGCTTAGAAATTTTGGGATGGCCAATCCGGAAGGATATCGCAAAGCCTTGCGCTTAATGAAAATAGCGGAGAAGTTCAACAAGCCCATCGTCACATTTATTGATACTCCCGGTGCATTCCCTGGTCTCGAGGCAGAGGAGCGCGGACAGGGTGAGGCGATCGCGAGAAACCTCAAAGAGATGTTCATGCTGAAGGTGCCCGTAATCTGCATAATTATTGGTGAAGGTGCGTCTGGAGGTGCGTTAGGTATTGCTATTGGCGATCGCGTATTCATGCTGGAGAATACCTGGTACTCGGTGATTTCACCGGAATCATGCTCTTCTATTTTGTGGAGGAGTTGGGATTATAAAGAGCAGGCTGCCGAAGTACTAAAGCTTACCGCCAAAGACATGAAGCAACTCCGCCTCATTGATGGAATTATCCAGGAACCGCTTGGTGGGGCCCACACGGATATAAAGTGGATGGCGGCTACCGTCAAATCCACCATTCAATCCACATTAAAAGAACTTCAAAAACTATCAACCCAGGAGTTGATCAATCAGCGCATCGAAAAATTTTCGTCCATGGGTGTGGTGAAAGAATAAATTGCAAATTCAAAACTCAAGATTCAATTTTGAATTTTTAAATATGTCATTTTGAATTTCTAAGTGAAGCTTCACGTCATCAATACCGGATTTTTTAAGTTGGATGGCGGTGCCATGTTTGGCGTAGTGCCGAAATCTATTTGGCAGAAGCTCAATCCACCCGATGAAAATAATCTGTGCACGTGGGCCATGCGCTGCTTGTTGGTGGAAGATAGTAACCGACTCATGTTAATCGATAATGGCATCGGAGAAAAACAAGACACAAAATTCCTGAGTCACCACTACCTGCATGGTGATGATAATTTGATCAATTCATTACATGCGTCCGGTTTTTCCGAAAAAGATGTGACGGATATGTTTCTTACTCACCTGCACTTCGACCATTGCGGAGGTGGTGTGAAGCGTGTGAACGATAAACTTGAACTCACTTTCCCTAACGCAACTTATTGGTCGAACGAAGAACACTGGCTATGGGCCACCCAGCCGAATGCAAGGGAGAAGGCGAGCTTCCTGAAAGAGAATATTTTCCCTATGCAAGAGAGCGGTCACCTGCGCTTCCTTTCGCAAGAGGAAAAATCACTCTTGCCCAATTTTGATATTGATTTTGTATCGGGTCACACTGACAAGATGATGATTCCGAAAATCGATTATAAAGGAAAGACTATCTGTTACATGGCCGACCTTATTCCCTCCACCGGGCATATTCCAGTACCTTATGTAATGGGTTATGACACGCGGCCCTTGCTTACGCTATCTGAAAAGGAGAAACTTTTAAACGAAGCAGCCGATTGCGGCTACATACTATTTTTTGAGCACGATCCTGTGCATGAGTGCTGCACTGTTAAAAAAACTGAAAAAGGTGTTAGATTAGACCAGACTTTCAAATTAAGCGAGTTGTAACTATGGCAGAGATTGGTTTGGTTTTGTCAGGTGGCGGGGCACGTGGTGTGGCCCACATTGGTGTACTCAAGGCGCTGGATGAGATGGGTATAAAATTCTCTCGCGTTTCCGGCACGAGCGCTGGTTCAATTGTTGGCGCTCTTTATGCCAGTGGTCGCACGCCCGATGAAATCTTTGACATCATAAAAAGCATGTCCATCTTTAAGTCCGTACGCCCTGCGTGGACGTGGGCAGGTCTGCTTCGCATGGATGGTTTGCGCGATTTGCTTCTGAAGCATATTCCTGAAAACAATTTTGCAAAACTCAAGTTGCCTCTCACCGTCACGGCCACCGAAATTCGAAAAGGACGGATTGAATATTTTTCAGAAGGAGAATTGATACCAGCTGTATTGAGTTCATGCAGTATTCCTGCGGTGTTTAATCCTATGAGTTTTAATGGGGGGCTCTATGTGGATGGAGGGTTGTTTGATAATCTTCCTGTGCGGCCGATCAAGGACAAATGCGATATGATTGTTGGGCTTCATTGCAATCACATCAGCCCTGACTTTGACCCTAATAGCCTGCGCACAGTAATTGAGCGGAGCCTGTTGATGGCCATTAATGCCAATACACAAATCAGCAAAGGCATGTGCGATGTGTTTATCGAGCCCCAGCACATGAGCCGGTTTGGCAGCTTTGATATTGGCAAAGCACAAGAGATATTTGAGGTGGGATACAAGTTCACCAAATCAAATTTTATGCCTCATCATTTCCACAAAGGCTCGGCCGCATGAATACAGGGTCGTTGAGTTTTAAAGAGCAGATTTTACTAGGGATTCCGAACGAACTTCCTGACCCTAAGCTGTATGATGAAACTGTAAATCATGCACCCAAGCGAAAGGACATTCTTAGCAAAGAAGAAAAGAAACTCGCAATAAAAAATGCGTTGCGGTATTTTCATCCGCGGCATCATGAAGTATTAGCCCCAGAATTTTACGAGGAGTTGCAGCAATACGGTCGGATCTACATGTATCGGTTTCGCCCTGACTATGAAATGCATGCCCGGGCTATTGACGATTACCCGCATCGCTCGCTTGCAGCAGCAGCCATCATGCTGATGATTCAAAACAATCTTGATCCTGCCGTAGCCCAGCATCCTCATGAACTGATTACCTACGGGGGCAATGGGGCTGTGTTTCAAAATTGGGCGCAGTACTTGCTTACTATGCAATACCTTGCTACGATGACCGACCTGCAAACACTCCACATGTACTCGGGTCATCCCATGGGTTTATTTCCGTCATCGAAAGGTGCTCCTCGTGTAGTGGTTACTAACGGCATGATGGTACCTAACTATTCACGACAAGATGATTGGGAGCGGTACAATGCACTGGGAGTAACTCAGTACGGCCAGATGACGGCTGGCTCTTATATGTACATCGGGCCACAAGGAATCGTACACGGCACCAACATTACCTTGCTGAATGCAGGTAGAAAAATATCCAAACGAGGAGAGGGCCTGGAAGGAAAATTATTTGTATCGTCTGGCCTTGGCGGGATGAGCGGAGCCCAACCGAAGGCTGCGAAGATTGCAGGATGTGTTTCCGTTACTGCAGAGGTAAATCCAAAAGCTGCTCACAAGCGCCACGAGCAAGGGTGGGTAGATGAATTGACAGACAACCTCGATGACTTGGTGAAGCGAGTGACTGAAGCCAAACGAAATAAGGAGGTGGTTTCATTTGCCTATCTCGGCAACATTGTAAATGTTTGGGAGCGTTTTGCTTTTGAGGAGATTCATGTTGATCTCGGTTCTGATCAGACCTCCCTTCACAACCCCTGGGCCGGTGGCTATTATCCTGTCTCGCTTTCATTTGAAGAGGCCAACGAATTGATGAGCACCAACCCAACCGAATTCAGAAAGCACGTGCAGGATTCTTTGCGCAAGCAGGCCGCGGCTATCAACCATCATACATCACGTGGTACATATTTTTTTGATTATGGAAATGCATTCCTGCTTGAAGCATCGCGCGCTGGTGCAGATGTGATGGCACCTGGTGGCGTGACGTTTAAGTATCCTTCTTACGTGCAAGACATCATGGGCCCCATGTGTTTTGATTTTGGATTTGGCCCGTTCCGCTGGGTGTGTGTTTCGGGTCTTGAAGAAGACCTTGATCATACGGACGCATTGGCAGCCAGTGTGCTACAAGAAATTTTAGACAACGCACAAGAAGAAATACATTCTCAGTTGCAAGACAACATTAACTGGATCAAATCTGCGAAAGCCAACCAGCTTGTGGTGGGCTCGAAAGCAAGAATTCTGTATGCGGATGCAGAGGGAAGAATAAAAATTGCAACTGCTTTCAACAAGGCCATCCGCGAAGGTGTAATTGGCCCTGTTGTGTTGGGCCGCGATCATCATGATGTGTCAGGCACGGATAGCCCTTACCGCGAAACATCCAATATTTATGATGGCTCACGCTTTACTGCCGATATGGCCGTGCACAATGTCATCGGAGATTCCTTCCGGGGTGCCACGTGGGTTTCGTTGCACAATGGCGGAGGTGTAGGCTGGGGCGAGGTTGTGAATGGCGGTTTTGGATTGTTGCTCGATGGCTCGGCTGAAGCTGATCGCAGGCTACAAAACATGCTTTACTTTGCTGTGAACAACGGAGTGGCCAGACCAGCTTGGGCGCGCAAT
>JAIENH010000039.1 GCA_019751475.1 Cyclobacteriaceae bacterium | reverse complement strand
CGGTGGGGATTATACTCAGCGTGAGTAGGGGTGAGCAGGAAGAAAACTGGGGACAGCAGGAAAATGAGGAAGTGAAAGAAAGTAAAAATATGGAAATGAAGGCAGCGTAAGTGGTTATGGGCGAAGGGCTGCGGGTTTACGAGTACTCGCAGCCCATGCTCGAACTCCCATAGTTGTTATAGAACATAAAAAATTGAGGACAAGTAAACCATATCGAATCATCATCAGCGGAGGCGGCACTGGCGGCCATGTATATCCAGCCATCGCCATCGCTAACGCTTTTCGCGATCGTCATCCTGATGCATCAATACTTTTTGTTGGTGCAGAGGGTAAGATAGAGATGGTGCGTGTGCCCGAAGCTGGCTATAAGATTATTGGTTTGAGGATTACAGGAATCAAAAGAAGTTTGTCGCTTTCCAATTTGATGTTTCCCTTCAAGTTGATTGCCAGCCTGCTAAAAGCAAGGAAGATCATCAGCGATTTCAAACCGCATGTAGTGATTGGCACCGGTGGTTATGCAAGTGGTCCGATCATGATGGCCGCCACACGCAGTAACATTCCGGCCGTGTTACAAGAACAGAACTCGTATGCAGGCCTCACCAACAAGCAGCTTGCGGCTAAAGTGAAACGCATTTGCGTGGCCTACCCGGGAATGGAAAATTATTTTCCGAAGGATAAAATCAGGCTTACCGGCAACCCGGTTCGCAAAGACATAATCAACGTGGAGACAAAGCGCGAAAAAGCACTTTCTCATTTTGGTTTTTCACCAGCCAAGCAAACGTTGCTTGTACTGGGTGGTAGCGGTGGAGCTCGCACGATTAACGAAAGCCTGCTGCATGGTCTTGACCAGTTGGTGGATGCCAACGTACAGTTGATCTGGCAGACAGGTAAGGTGTATTATGAAAGTGTAAAAGCCCAGGTGGCAAATAAAGACTTACGTCTGGTGCGCTTGTATGATTTTTTGAAAGAGATGGACCTCGCCTATGCGGCTGCCAATGTGGTGATCTCGCGGGCCGGTGCACTGTCGATTTCGGAATTGTGCCTGGCTAAAAAGCCCGCGGTGTTGGTGCCTTCGCCCAATGTGGCGGAAGACCACCAAACGAAAAACGCTTCGGCCCTGGTGAAAGAACAGGCAGCTGTCTTGATTACCGATAGCCAGGCGAAAGAGAAATTGACAAATGAGGCGTTGCAACTCCTGCACGACACAGAGCGCTGCAAGGTGTTGAGTGAAAATATAGGCAAGCTCGGTAAGCCGAACGCAGCCGAAGAAATTGTGGAGGAAATTGAAAAATTGATAGCGTGAAATTCAACGACTACGATAGCGTTTATTTCCTTGGGATCGGGGGCATTGGCATGAGTGCGCTGGCGCGTTGGTTCAGGCGCAAGGGTATGCGCGTGTCTGGTTATGATCGCACGCCTACTCCACTTACGTATGAATTGATGGACGAAGGAATGGAGCTTCACTTTGAAGACAAAGTAGAATTTATTCCGGGGTACATCAGCAAAGAAAAGACACTGGTGGTTTTCACTCCCGCCATTCCCAAAGACCATGTGGAGCATCACTACCTCAAGCAGCAAGGGTTCACCATACTGAAGCGCTCCGAAGTATTAGGTCTGATCTCAAAAGACTATCGTACCATCGCGGTGGCGGGCACACACGGCAAGACTACCACGTCTTCCATGATTGCTCATATTTTGAAATCAGCAGGCAAGGATATGGTGGCGTTCTTGGGTGGCATTACTACCAACTACGACTCAAACCTGATCATGCAAGGTGAAGTCGGCAAGGATACCATTGTGGTAGCCGAGGCCGATGAGTTTGATCGCTCCTTCCTTCGCTTATTCCCTGACATTGCCGTGGTGACGTCAGCCGATGCCGATCACCTGGATATTTATGGTGATCACGAAAGTATGCTCACATCATTCCGTGATTTCATTGGTCAGGTGAGAAAGCAGGGCACGTTGATTATACATCGGTCCGTTCAGTCGCTGGCTTCTGCAAACGATCATGTTTATAAGAAAGTTTATCAGATCAATGGTGGATCCTACTCTGCCAAAAACCTGACTGCTGCCGGTGGCTTTTTCAAATTTGACCTGGTGGGCCCTGACTTCAAAATAGAAAATATTAGCCTGGGCATTCCTGGCTTTCATAACGTTGAAAACGCGATTGCTGCATCCATTGCCTCAAAAGCCGTAGGAGTGGAGGATTCTATCATCAAGCAGGCCCTGGGTTCTTTCAAAGGAGTGAAGCGCAGATTTGAATTTGTGTTTCAGAAGAATGGTCGTGTGTTTATTGACGACTACGCGCATCATCCTGCCGAGATTGAAGCATTTCTCAAATCCTTGAAGGCCATGTATGCCGGTAAGAAAATTACAGTAGTGTTTCAGCCACACCTCTACACACGCACACGCGACTTTGCAGATGGATTTGCAAAGAGCTTAAGCCTGGCCGACACCGTGGTAATGATGGATATCTATCCTGCACGTGAACTGCCGATACCGGGAGTTACTTCCGATATGATCTTCAAGGACATTACCAGTCCGACCAAAGTGCGTAGTGGCAAGAAGGAGTTGATTTCGCGACTTGAGTCGATGGATATGGAAGTGGTGGCCACGGTAGGAGCGGGTGATATCGACACGTTTGTAAAACCTATCAAAGAAATGATGATCAAGCGCTATGAAGATTAAGTTCAGCATACGGAAGGAGATACGCATCGCGGTGGCACTGATCGGGCTGTCATTTCTGATTGCATTCAGCGAGCGCAAGCAGAGTGGATCGGTGTGTAAAGATGTGATTGTTGAACTTGAAAACATCCACGACAATCATTTTATGGATGAAGCCGACATTCTTCACCTGGTTGAGAGCAGTGGCCAAACTATCAAAGGCACGGGTATTGGGAGAATTAATTTGAAAGCCATCGAGACAAAGTTGAAGTACGACAAACATATTAAAGATGCAGACCTCTATGGCGATTTGAAGGGCAACCTGATGGTAAGTGTAGAGTTGAGGCGCCCCATTGCGCGCATCGTACAGCAAGATGCACCCGATGCCTACATCTCAGAGGAAGGTATCGTTATGAGTACTTCTGATAAATTTTCATCACGAGTAGTGATCATCAGTGGAAAATTTGTGAAGCAAATTCTGGAGAAGGGTGACCTGATGACCTTTGACGAAGGAAAGAAGCTGATGGAGATGCTGGATTTTATCCGTGAGGACAGTTTTTGGCAAGCGCAGATTGCACAGCTAGACATAAATGGCGCAGGCGAGGTAACGATTTATCCACAGGTGACAGGTCAGATCGTGGAGTTTGGAACACCGGACAACTATGAATTGAAGCTCAAAAAATTGCTGGTGTTTTATAAGGAGGTGCTTCCGCAAAAAGGCTGGACAAAATATGAGCGCGTGAATTTGAAATATGAAGGTCAGGTAATAGCGGAGTAGAAGATAGAAGTTAGAATTTAGTATGAAGAAGTTAGAATTGAATTTAAAGTAGTATCAATATAAAAAGTAAACTAAACCTTGGATTCTGAATTCAGTATTCTGACTTCCGAATTCCGAAAATAAAGAGAAAATAAAACAACCACTAAAACGATCATCACCATGGAAAAGGAAAAAATAGTAGTAGGCCTCGATATTGGAACCACAAAAATTTGTGCCATCGTAGGCCGCAAGAATGAATTTGGTAAGCTGGAAGTGCTTGGCCTGGGTAAGGCTGAGTCCGAGGGTGTTATCAAAGGTATCGTTACGAACATCGATAAAACGGTGTACGCCATTGAGAAAGCCGTGAAAGAAGCCAGTGACATGTCTGGCATCGACATTGGCGTAGTCAATGTCGGTATAGCCGGTCAGCACATTCGCAGCACCATTCACCACGGCAGCATCACACGCACATCCAACGATGACGAGATCAGCATCGAAGATGTGAGCCGCTTGACGGAAGACATGTATCGCATTGTCATTCCGCCCGGCAGCGAGATCATTCACGTGATGCCACAAGACTACACAGTAGACTATGAAGAGGGCATCAAAGACCCGGTGGGTATGAGTGGTGTTAAGCTGGAGGCCGACTTCCACATCATCACAGCCCAAACGAGTGCGATCAACAACATTAACAAGTGCGTACGCAGGGCCGGGCTTGAGATCGAAGACTTGATCCTTGAACCACTTGCATCCAGTCTCGCGGTGCTAAGCGATGAAGAGAAAGAAGCCGGTGTTTGTTTGATTGATATCGGTGGTGGCACTACGGACATTGCCATCTTTCACGACAACATCATTCGCCATACGGCCGTGATTCCGTTTGGTGGAAACATTCTTACCAACGATATACAAAGCGGCCTGATGGTGATGGCCAAGCA
>JAIENH010000583.1 GCA_019751475.1 Cyclobacteriaceae bacterium | reverse complement strand
CCAGAAAGGTAAATGCGTTAAGTAGGTTGTCCAGGAAATTCAGGAATGAACGCTCGTAGGGTTCAGAAACCTTTTCACCACAAATGTTGCAGTACCGCCCATGAAAAGTGTTGCCGCACACTTTGCAAATGCGCGATACCTCCATGTTAACTATATCAGGTCGTTTGTGAAAAGGGTTAAAAGCCATTCCCGAAAATTAATCAAACAATTCCAGCTGTGCAGGCAGGAGCTGAAACGTTTTTCGATGATACGGTGTGATGCCCAGCGCCCGGATGCCATCGCGATGCTCTTCAGTGGGGTAGCCAACATTCGTCTCCCAGGAGTAGCCGGGATATTCGAGGGCCAGCCGCTGCATCAATTCATCGCGGTGAGTCTTAGCCAATACTGAAGCGGCCGCAATCGATAAATACATGGCATCACCTTTTATAATGCATTCAAATGGCAGGTCGCGGTAGGGAACAAAGCGGTTGCCATCGACTAATAGAAATTCGGGACGCACTGTTAGTTGATCCAGCGCCCGGTGCATGGCAGCAAACGATGCTTGCAGGATATTGATCTCGTCAATTTCTCCGGCACTCACTTCGGCTACGGCCCAGGCGATTGCATCACGCTTAATCTCAGATTGAAGCGTCCATCGTTCTTCTTTCGTCAATTGCTTAGAGTCGTTGAGCAGCTCGTGTTGATAGTGTTTGGGAAGGATCACAGCCGCAGCCACCACCGGCCCTGCCAAACAGCCGCGCCCCACCTCATCGCACCCAGCTTCGACCTTATTTTCTGTATACGAAGACTTTAACATACTCAGTTTCGAACGACTGGTAAGACTCTAAAGCGAAGGCCCTTTTCGTCAACGCTTATAAGCGCTCCTTTTTGCAGATAATATTCAAGTTGAATTTTATTCGCTTTTATCAAATTAAAAATCAAAGCTGGTGAGATTTTCTCAAGTCGAAATGAAAGTACGGAGGGTCTGTCCTTTCTCGATAGTGATACTATCCGGCTATAGTCCAAATCATGGGTAAGAATGGTAAATCCATTTTGAATAGCAAAGTCCACAATTTCAAAATCGCTCTTGCCTTGCAGCCCAAGGTGGGTCGCATGAGACGCGTCCCAGTTGATGCCTTGTAATTGGACGCAAAGTGAAGGAGGAATATTCTCGTTGAGAAGGAACTTCATCCACTCGTAGTGATGGGCATAAAATTATCTTGCATCATAACAGATGCAAAAGCCATAGCCTCAAGCACATCTTCGCGTGTTACCCAGTTAAACTCGGACACAAACTCCTCAATGGTCATACCGCTGGCAAGGTAGCCCAATATAGATGCCACAGGCATACGGGTACCTTTTATTCGAGGTTTGCCAAAGCAAACATCAGGATTGGCTGATATGCGTGGAAAATCTGGATGAACAAATTCCATAGCATTCAAAGATACAAATTCATAAGATAAGGGAATAGCATTGAACGTGAAAGTTGTGCATAGCCTTGAACTTTAAATTTTAATGCATCAGCTTTGATGCTATGGAATTAAATTCAATGACACAGCCACTTAATAGAAATCCCTGGTCGACACTATCTCAGGAAGATATCTATGAGAACCCTTGGATCAAACTGGAACATCATCAAGTCCTTAATCCGGCCGGAAACCCCGGTATCTACGGAAAAGTGCACTTTAAAAACAAAGCCATCGGCATTGTGGCGCTGGATGAAGCGATGAACACCTGGCTTGTTGGGCAATACCGCTACACATTAAACGAATGGAGCTGGGAAATACCCGAAGGAGGCGGGCCGCTTACTATTGATGTGCTGGAGTAGGCCAAGCGTGAACTAAAAGAAGAAACCGGGATGACGGCAAATAAGTGGACACTCGTTCAGCGCACGCATCTGTCAAACTCCGTATCCGATGAAGAAGGATTTGTATTTATTGCTGAAGAACTCGTAGCCGGCCAATCAAATCCTGAAGACACGGAAGCTGATATGAAAGTATGGAAACTTCCATTCGCGAAAGCACTCAACATGGTACTTGACGGAAAAATAACAGACAGTCTTAGCGTCATAGGCATTCTGCGCGTGGCGAGGATCAAGGGGCTTTAAAAATAGTGTGTGAGTAAAACAGCCCTCTATAAATCAGAAGCACGCACAAGCTTTTTGTTAGCCTACCCGGTCATGATCAGCATGCTGGGCCAGGTGATGACGGGCGTGGCCGACAGCGTGATGGTGGGCTGGACGGGTGCCACGCCATTGGCAGCATCGTCTTTGGCGAATAGTTTTTTTGGTGTGCTGCTCTTTTTTGGAATTGGCGTCACCTATGCCATCACACCGCTCGTGGCGGAGGCCGAGGGTAAAAATGATCCGGAGAGCATCAAGAACGTGCTCCGACACGGACTCATCATTAACTTGGTAGTAAGCATCTTGTTGGTATTGCTTGTGTTTGCCGGTCAGAATTTGCTTTACCACATCGATCAACCTGAAGAGGTGGTGACATTAGCCATTCCTTATTTGCTAATTGTTACCAGCTCCATCATACCAACATTAATCTTTCAAACCTTCCGACAATTTGCCGAAGGACTGCAACAGACACGCATGGCGATGGTGGTGATGATTGTCAGCAACCTGGTTAATATCGGTCTTAACTACGTGTTGATTTATGGCATCGGAATTTTTCCTGAAATGGGTTTGAACGGTGCCGGTTGGGCCACTTTTATCTCGCGGGTAGTTATGGCCGTGTGGATGGGACTTTACGTTTTTTATGGAAAGCGCTTTTCAGCTTATCGCGCGGGTATTGCATTCGGCAATTATTCCAAATCATTAATCAACCGAATGCTGCATATCGGTCTGCCGGCCGGGGCGCAATTTATTTTCGAAGCTGCCGCCTTCGGGTTTTCAGCCATTATGATGGGTTGGATCGGCACCGTTCCGCTAGCCGCCCACCAGATCGCTATTAACCTTGCCACGGTGAGCTATATGACTACGTCTGGCCTCGGGGCTGCGGCTACGATTCGTGTTGGTATCTTTTTTGGCAAGAGAGAAGTTTCGGGTGTGCGTGTGGCGGGCTTTACACTCATGGGTTTAGCCACTCTTATTATGGCTGCCTGGGGCGTATTGTTTATATTCGGTCGGGAGTTTTTGCCTTCGCTCTACATAGATGACATGGATGTAATTGCAACCGCTGCGCCTCTTATGATCATTGCGGGTTTCTTCCAGTTATCAGACGGCATGCAGGTGGTTTGTGCAGGTGCGTTGCGGGGATTACAAGATGTGAAGGTGCCATCCCTTCTTATTTTTGTAGCGTATTGGATTATCGCTTTGCCGATTGGATACACGCTGGCTTTTACGTTTAAACTGGGGGCAGAAGGAGTCTGGTATGGTTTGCTGATTGGACTTACACTCACAGCAAGCGCCATGGTCTGGCGATTCCATGTGCTCAGCAGAAAGATGATATAAATTTTTATATTTGACTTATGAAAGCAGCGGTGGATATTCAAGAAGAAAAAAAGCAAATCATTAAAAGCCTGGAGCGAATAAATGACAAAGCTTTGATTCATGCCATTCAAAATATTATTGACTTCGCTAATCAAAAAGATGAGGAATACTTAGGTGAGAGTTTGGAAGATTACAACCAAGCCCTGGAAAAAGCGGATAAAGAAATTGACAAAGGAAACTTTGTAGAGCATGAAGAGGCGATCAAAAAAATTGGGGAATGGAGGGCGAAAGGAAAATAATATGGGAAACCTCCGCCCTGGAAACACTCATTAAAGCGCTAAGATGGATTAGCAATGACTCAATCCAAGGTGCTGAAACAGTAGAAAAAAGTATTGTTGAAAAATTACAGAAGGCCAGAGTAAATCCATATCGCTTCCCCCGCGATCAAATGAAAATAGGAAACACAGGAAATTTCAGATACTTCATTTCCCATAGCTACCGGGTTTCATACAGAATAACTGAGACTGAAATTCGCGTCCTTCGCGTCCGACATGTCAAGCAAAATCCACGACTGTATTAATTAATGACACTCTCCAAGCCCGTCCGCCTGTCGCAGACCACGATTACCGAACTGATGGTGCCTGCCTACGCCAACTTTGGCGGCAAAATCCACGGTGGCATTCTCCTTTCTCTCATGGACAAAGTAGCGTATGCGTGTGCCAGCAAACATGCAGGAACGTATTGCGTC
Organism: Cyclobacteriaceae bacterium; assembly: GCA_019751475.1. GTDB lineage: Bacteria > Bacteroidota > Bacteroidia > Cytophagales > Cyclobacteriaceae > ELB16-189. The sequence continues at coordinate 182 of JAIENH010000583.1, read as the reverse complement.
ACCGTGTCGGTGGATAAAGTTGAATTTTTGCAACCCGTGGAAGTAGGCGAACTCGTGTCCATGCATGCATCGGTAAATTATGTAGGGCGCACGTCCCTGGTGGTTGGTATTCGTGTGGAGGCACTCAACGTGAAAACCGGTGCTGTGAAGCACACTAACTCTTCTTTCTTTACAATGGTAGC
>JAIENH010000119.1 GCA_019751475.1 Cyclobacteriaceae bacterium | reverse complement strand
GAAGAAAGGCGACCGTATGCCTTCAAATTCAAACTCATGACCCAAACGCTGCTCGTTGTAGAATTCAATAGCCAATGGCATCCGACCTAGAAATGAGAGCATGGGATTCACACCGATGATCACACTGCGGTACTCGGGGAACCGTGGCTGAAAATAATAGAAGCCCGTTCGCTTGGATGATCTGGCAGAAGTAGGTGCTGCAGTCTTCGTTTTGTTGATAAGCGAATTGATTTCACCGGCCAGTTGATTGTTTTCATAAAAGGGTTTGTAGTACCCCGACAACACTCCATCCTGTTCATAAAGCTCCCACGTGCCCACACGAAGATTTTCTTCCATCTGTCCTTTGGTCTGCAGCGTGCCCGTAGGATAATATCCTTTGTACAGGCCTTTGCCTTTTGCATAATCACACTCTCCTTCCAGTTTACCATCGATGAAATAGTAGAGCCACTTGCCATCATTCTTCTCATCTACAATCTGGCCTTTGGTCTTTAATTTTTTACCGGGATAATACTCGCGAAATTCTCCGGTGCCATTGACATACGTGATCTCGCTTTTTATAGATCCGTCCTTATTAAAGGAACTCCAGTACCCGTTCCGCTTGCCCCCCACATACTCCCCTTCCGAACTGATAGTACCATCTTCAAAAAAGTACGACCACTTGCCCACAGGCTCATCGTTTTCATAAAAGCCCGAAGAAGAAACTTTGCCGGAAGGATAGTAGTGTTTCCATTCTCCGTTCTTCCGGGAGTTGATATAATCGCCTTCACTTTGCAGCGTACCGTCTTCAGCAAAGTAGCGCCAGTGCCCAACGTTTTTAGGTCCAGCCTTAGGGCCCTCCGCATATACTTTTCCAGAGTGGTAATACTCCGTATAGCGGCCATGATCATCCACATACTCAATCTCACCTCTGCGAGTGGCATCTTCAAAATATGTTTCCCACAGACCCGTGCGCTTGTTGGCTACGTAGTCGCCTTTTTCTTTCAGCTCGCCACTTTCGTAGTAAATCTTCCACTCGCCCTCTTTGTTTTTTCCATTCACAGTGCCCTCCATGCTCTTCGACCCATTCTCAAAGAAGTACTCCCACATACCATAATTGGAATTTTGTCGCAGAATGCCTCGCATCTTGAGGTTGCCCGTCTCGAAGTAAAACTCCCACACGCCAGTGGTTTCATTATTCACAAACTGGCCCTTGGACTCCATGGTGCCGTTTAAAAAATAAGAAACGTAGCGACCGTGCAACACGTTGGAAATCGTGTCTTTTACCTGGTAGATCTCTTTAATGTTTTTCTTCGCCTGATCATGGTAAACGTATCGCGTAAAGCCTTGCTGAGCAAGGCTGAAGACCGGTGCCATCAAGATTATTACCAACCAAGAAAGCTTCTTCACCATCAGGGATTTAGAGTTGGTAAAGGTACTAAATCCCGCCCAATCGAGTCATTCCTTCAATCGAGGGTCAGGCACGGGTTTGATTTGGTACTCACGAGGTGGAGTGGCCTTCATCAGGTGCTGAATAAAATAATCCCATCGCCTGCGTGTCATGTAGTAGGTGTCTGCCCCATAACCGTGACGTGCGTTTGGAAAAATCAGCAGGTCAAAGTCTTTGTTGGCTTTGATGAGTGCATCAGCGACCAGGTAAGTATTATAAGGAGGCACGTTGTCGTCCATGCCACCGTGCGCGAGTAGCAATTTGCCTTTCAGGTTTTTGGCATGGGTCTGGTTGGCTTGCTGCTCGTAGTTGGAAATGCCTTTTTCGTTTTTGACTTCTAATCCAATGTAGCGCTCACCCCAGTCATCCTCGTAGTTGCGATTGTCATGATTGCCGGACTCCGAAATTCCCACTTTAAAAAAATCAGGGAACTTGAGCATGGCCGCTGCCGTAGCAAAGCCGCCACCGGAATGACCCCAGATGCCTACCCGATCTAAATCCAAATACGGATAGCGCGTTTGCAGTTGCCGCAAGCCTGCTATTTGATCCGGCAATGTATTGTCGCCCATATTACCATAGCAAGCATCATGAAATGATTTTGATCTATCCGGATTGCAACTGCCTTCCAAAGCCACCACTATAAAACCTAACTCCGCCAATGCCTGGTTGTCGCTGCGGGCGGGAATAAAATTCCACGAGTTTACACTTCCGCCTTGCGGACCAGGATAGATGTAGACCACTACTGGATATTTCTCATTTGTATTCAGGTTGCGAGGTGTGTGCATCAACCCATACAGATCCCAACGATTATCAGCAGATTTCACGGTGAATGGAATGGGTGCTTTCCATCCCGTGGTTTCCAACTGCGTAATGGTAGTCTTTTCGAGGGTGCTGATCAATTTACCTTTTGCATCGCGCACTTCGGCAACGGGCGGAACATGGGGCTGTGAATAAACATCCGTAAAATATTTTCCCTGCCCGTCCGGCAGGCGGGCATCTGTCGAAAAGCGAACAGTATGATTGCCGTCTGCTGGCGTGAGTAACATCAAATTCTTTCCCGTGAAGTCGACACGATATAAATGACTGTAGTAAGGATTGCGACCAGCCTCGCGGCCGTTGGCTTCAAAATAAATTACCCGGTTTGTTTTATCGACTCTTGTCACACGGGTCACTACAAAATTTCCGGAGGTAATCTGGTTTTTGATTTTTCCTGAAAGAGCATCGTACAGATACAAATGTCCCCAATCACTCCGTTCGGAATACCAGATGATCTCATTCGTTGCGGACAAGTACTTCCAGTTGATGGCACCTTGCCCAGACTCATACTGCGTGGCTACCTTCTCATCAAAGATGTCACGCACTTCACCCGTCTCTGTATTAGTTACACGCACGTTCTCCTGCTTGTGATCGCGACTGGTAGAAACAAAAACAAGTTGCTTACTATCATCGCTCCATGCAACATCGTCAAAGCCACCTTCACAAGAAATATCATCGCACAGCGTGCTTCGTCTGGCATCGGGTGCCAATTTCAAGCGCACCAAAGATGGAGTCTCCACGTTTATAATCACTCTGTGAATACGAATTATATCAACATCACCAGGCAGCGGATACTTCCATGCTTCCAACTCAGGGGCACCCACAGTGGTCTTTACCAGGTACATTTCCTTTACATGTCGCTGGTCTTGCTGAAACGTGGCGATCTTGCGCGAGTCAGGCGACCAACTCAGGATTGCTTTGTCACTGTGCTTCCATCCAGCGTTGTCGGTAGCGTAGCCGAAGTCTTTTACACCATCGGTGGTCAGGGCTGTCTCTGTGCCAGTGGCTACATCGCGCACCCACAAATTCCAGTTTCGAATAAAGGCCACACGCTTGCCATCAGGCGATGCAATCTCGTTAGTGGAGAGTGCAGGACTTTTCGGCTCTTGTGGCAAAGCTGCTGTCAGTTCTTTCCTGGTATTGAAAAGTGTTTTCTTTCCGTCAGCGGGATTGAATAGTACATACTTCGATTGGTTTTCTGTGAGGCTTCTGTACCACACGCGACCATCTGGGGTCCATTGAGGTTGAATAAGGTTGTCGATGTGCTTGCCCAGGTTCGCGCCAAGCATTGAGGCAGCACGATCATAGTCGGCCTCCGTAAAGATTCTTCCTGTTTGGGCGTTTACTGACTGTAGTGCAATAAGCAAGAAGCAGACAGCAAGGGTTGATCGAAAATAGTGTCTTCGCATATTAAAGTATTAAGAATTCTTCTGCCGCGTAAGTAGCTCAACTGACCATTGCACATGCGTGCTAACTCAACATTCGCTCAATGGCGGGCTTGCCCCACTCCGACTTCTCGGTGTCTGTCCATAGTTCGGGAAAGAACATGATCTTTTGAAACCGTGGCGGCAAATACTTTTGCCAATTCGTTCCCCCTGTAGCTTTGATGTCTTCAGGATTTTTTTGCAGGTATCGTCCGGCCGACTTCATGTGTGCCAATGGCCAGAATACATTCGCCAGCAAGTCATATTCGCGAAGGCGCGACTTGATTATATCATTATCTGGGAAACTATGGAGGTATATCTTTCGCAGGTTACGATCGCGGTGCTTCATGCCAGCCTCATGAAACGTCTTCATGTACTTATCTTCAAATTGCTGTAGCGTGAGCGTCTTCTTGCCAGAAGCAAGTTCGGTGGCGCCACTTCGCCAATAAAGCTTCTCAACTTGCTGACCAATGTCGCTGTACTCTTCCATGGCGACACGACTTTGCAAATCCACCAAGTTGATCAAGTCAGTGGAGCATATTTCAATAAGTCGGTATTGAGCCGACTGAAACCCACTGGCCGGCAGTAACGACATCCTGAATTTCAAAAACTGCTCGCGCTCCATACCTTCTGTCATCACATCAAATGACTTTGCCAGGTTTTCAAAGTAGCGAATG
>JAIENH010000366.1 GCA_019751475.1 Cyclobacteriaceae bacterium | reverse complement strand
GGATACCGGCACGGTGCGCATCCGCAGCAAGGGCGGCGCGGCCGGCCACAATGGGCTGAAAAACATTGAAGAACTAACAGGAGGGCAAGACTACGCTCGCCTGCGCTTTGGCGTGGGTAATAACTTTGCTAAAGGTCAGCAAGTGGGCTATGTGCTAAGCCATTTCACTCAAGAAGAATTTGATCAACTCACGCCCATCATCGACCGCTGCTGCGAAATGATACTTTCTTTTTGCACAGCCGGCATAGGTTTGACGATGAGTCAGTATAATCAGTGAAGGATTTTACCAAGCACTCTTCTCGCATTTCCACCCATCACTTTCTCCGCATCCGCTTGAGAAAGGCCTCTCGCTTTTAGCGATTCTGCCAGGACCGGATATTGCTGATAGCTGGAAAGTACTGCCTTGAAGTTGCCATCCATGTCGGTGCCAATGCCGACATGATCAATACCTACAACATCTACCAAGCGCACGATATTATCCACGTACTCATCAAAGCTTTTATTAAAGCCTGAAGGCCACGCACCAATGATGCCATTTGTCTCTGCGATTAATTTTGCATGCTCTTTGGAAATAGCTCGTTTTGCAATAGGCCGATCAGGCTCCATAGCCAAAATGCTGTGCGATAGCATGATGGGAGAATCCGTTAGGGCTGCTACATCCTTTACCGTTTGAAAGCTGGCGTGGGCCACGTCAATCAGCATACCGAGTTTATTCATTCTCTTGACCACTTCCATTCCAAAAGAAGATAGCCCGTTGTTGGTAGGGTCGGCTGTCTGTAAATCGCCCACGTTGTTGGGCACATAATGCACCAACTGAATCGAGCGCACACCATCACGGTACACTTCGTCCACTTTGTCAGGATTGCCTTCTAAAAAGTCTCCACCCTCTACAGCGAGATAGGCCGCGAGAGAAGAGTTACTATTGTTAAGGTCTGTTTTTTGCTTGCCAATTTTTACAGATGCTTTATCAAGATAATCTCTCATAACTTTCATCTGCCGCTGATATTCCTTCCACGCTTCGCCTGGGGCAAACTTTCCAGTGACCATTACACCAGTGGCACCAAGCTTAATTAAAGGTGAATCAGCTACTAACGAAAAGAAAGCACCGCTCAATTGAGTTTGCTTCATCTCGTTCAGCGTTTTTGTTGAGCCAATGGCATCACCAAAGCCACTGCTGGCACTCGCAAAGAGTTGACCGGGATGTGCATGCAAATCAAATGTGAAATAGGAAGCTGCAGGGGCGGCCATTACAGGTTCCAGGCCGCGCAGCAGAGAATAACCTGCCGCGAGAGTCAATGAGTTTTTTAGAAACTTTTTTCTGGTTTGCATCTTCAATCGTTTTGGGTAGAAGATTGGGCTTTGGACTATTTGATAAGAAAACTAACTCTTATCAACATTCAAAATGGTTTGCAATAAAACATTCGCTCCATTAGTCATGTCTTCTGCTTTGGTAAATTCTTTAGGCGAATGACTTATGCCACCCACACTTGGAACAAAGATCATCGCCATGGGGGCAATGAGTGACATGTTTTGAGAATCATGAAGGGCGCCACTTTGCATGAACTTGGTGGTGAAGCCGAGTGCCTTCGCTGAATTATCAATTTTTTCCTGTAGTGCTTCGGTCGCCAGCGCGGGTTTGATTTGAAATAGTGGTTCAAAAATGATTTTTGTTTGCGACACTGATGCAATTTGCTCCGCTCGTTTTTTTACTTCTCCAACAAGCATTTCTATTTTTTCAAATGACAAATCGCGAATTTCTAAACTCATCACCACCTTGCCGGGAATCACATTGCTCGCTCCGGGGAACGGAGTGATTTTTCCCACCGTACCGACTTGTTTGCCCGGCACACTGTTGATTACTTCATTCACTGCGATGACAAATTTGGAGGCTGCAAGCAATGCATCCTTCCGCATGTTCATAGGTGTAGAACCAGCATGATTGGCGATGCCTTCAATGGTCACTTCAAAATCCATGATGCCCACAATTCCCTCCACCACACCAATTTGCAAATTCTCATTTTCTAAAATTCCGCCTTGCTCGATATGCAATTCTAACCACGCATGCATGTCGCCTTTTTTTCTGGTGCACGACTGAACGTTGTCTGGGTTGCCGCCAATAGCCTTGAGTCCTTCGGCCATGGTCAGCCCGCTTTGGCTTTTCTTTTTTAAGATTTCATCGGTAAGCAACCCCGCCATGGCCTTGCTGCCAATCGTGCCGCCTTCTTCATTGGCAAAAATGACGACTTCGAGGGGATGCTCAGTAACAACTTTGTTTTCATTCAGTACTTCAATTACTTCCAATGCACTCAGTGAGCCCAACGTGCCATCATAGTTGCCACCGTCTGGCACCATATCAATGTGCGACCCGAAGCCAATAGGTTTGAGCGAAGCATTTTTTCCGTTCCGTTTGCCGATGATATTGCCAGCCGCATCAATGGATGGGTTGAGCCCTAAGCTCTTCATCAATTCCATAAACCACTTACGCCCTTCAATGTCGCCTTGGGTAAAGGCCACGCGGTAGCCACGGCCTTGCTCATCCACACCAAATTTGGCGAGTTCAAAAATGCGGCTTTCGATGCGCTTGCCATTTACTTGAAGAATATCTTTATTAAATAAGCTGTTGCCATAGAGTATAGAGTCAAAGACGCTCGCACCCATTACGGTGAGTGATGATTGTTTGATGAAGGTTCTGCGTTGCATGGTTTAATTGTTGTTTATGTTCTTCTCTATAAAACTGAACCGAGCCCACTGCTCTCAGTTTTGTTTTACCTTCAAACAAACCGATTAAAATCCCTTTTTAATTTGGTCATGACTTTTTTTCTATTGCTACGCTAATCGGTTTTCAGTTAGCTGGTTTTTATTGTTTCTTATTCCAGTTCAATACAATTTCAGTTACAAGCAAAGGTATTGTCCAAGATAGCCAAATCATTGTTGGGCCTCTTTCTGAAAATTTTTCCATCAATTGATGTGCTATTGGTAAGTCTGTAAGCCATCGAAAATTGACAAAAGCAAAAGTCACCACATAGCTTCGTATCATCCATTCCCGGTGTTGAAGAATACGACCTTTCATCACTGAAACAAATGCCCTAGCTGCTGTTGTAATCCATGCGAAAGCCAAACATTGCAATCCAATAGCCCAAGAAAAATTAACTCGGATTGCGCTTGTCCAGGCTAAATACGTTGCACTTATTGTCCCAACTAGGATTGCAGCCAAATATATTCGTCCTAACCATCTGTGAGTGGTCATAAATTTGTTTCGGAATGACTTCCAAAACTGGAATGGTCCAATCGCTAAAGCCAAGATACCGCCAGAAATATGTCCGATGAGTGGCCACTTATAACTCCAATAATCTCCAAATGTTTCTTTGTCTAGTCCGAAATAGGGTAACGCAGCATTTACTACAAATTTCCCAGCGTATAGAAAAAGTAGAATTGTAAGACCAAATCTGATGTAAGATTTTGAGTTCAGCTGGGTTGTAAGATTTATTTTTTCCATCTTTTAGATTTTTATTCCAAACCTACTTTTTAAGTTAAAAAACATAAATGCACCGAGCCTACTGCTCTCAATTTTGTCTCGCTTCCAAACAAACGGATTAAAATCCGTTTTTAATAAATGCACCCAGCCTACGGCTCTAACCTGAAAACCAAACTGTAAAAGACATCGGCTCAGTACGAGTCTATCAATACTGGTTCTATTTTTTTCTCAGTTTACTTTCTTCGTCCGCAACATGCTGCAAATAATAACAGTAAATCAATTGCCCCTTTCGGATACTCGAAAGCCTGAAAAATTCATTAGCACTATGCCATTTTTCGTCAGGAAGTTCCATGCCTAGCGAGTAGGTATATAAGCCCAGGATTTCTTTGATGGAAAGCAATGAGCCTATGCTGCCGCCTGTTCCCATTTGGATTGGCTGCTTGCCATATATCTTTTCTAGTACATCAACTATATATTTATACTCCTTGGTATCGGCCGGGAATTTCATCGGGCTTGCACCGCCTTTGCCTCTTGCAAATTTGTAGGTAGCAGAGGCACCAGCAGGTAAATTTTTATTGATATGCTTTACAATTAACTCTTGTATTTCACTTGGCAGCTGATTGTTCACTAATCGACAGGTAATTCTGGCCATGGCATTACCCGGAATAATATTTGAATGACCTTCGGCTGCCGTATAACCGCTTTGCAAGCCAATGATTTCAAGCGTGGGTCGGTACCAAATCCGCTCGAGCGATGAAAACGTTGTATCGCCAGCCTCAGCAGTGGTACCTAATATTTTCATATCGTCTGTTTTATGATACGGTACGTTTTTCATCATTTCTTTTTCTTGGGAAGTGACAGGTATTA
>JAIENH010000760.1 GCA_019751475.1 Cyclobacteriaceae bacterium | reverse complement strand
CGAACGTACAAACGAAGGTGCATGTTTGCGCCGCCGGCGATAAAACTGCCAGTTCGAAGGCGACCGGATTTTCCACCAGAATGACGGCGACCGGGGAGGGGGCACTGGCAACAAGCAAGTAACGGTGGCAGATTCAGGCAGGATGTTTACCATTCTGAATGATCAATACTTAAAATTAGAGCTATTCAACGGTCATGATTATTCAGAGGGTACGGCCGATCAAAATGTAGGCGCGGGAGGCTCACAGGAGACACTTCAAAAAACGAAGTTTAGTAAAACTGAAATTGTCTTTGACCTGTCATCCTTTGATATGGCGCGCACAGACAAAAAGTGGTTTCAGGGCAACCGCATCATGCGCAACATCACGGAGTTGGATCACGACATGGACTCCATGAACAATGAACGAACTGGCTCACGATTAGTGGCCTACCGGTCGAAAGAAAATATGTTCAGCTTCCATGCGAAAGGAGATTCACTTGTGTTTCCCCCTGAACTTAAAGCGTATCAAAAGAGAAAAGACTCAATCGAACAGATCACCAATCCAGGTGCGAGTCATATGAGGCCAACTCTTGGTTTTAAACTTGTAAGTCTTGCCGACATCGACAAGAAAACAAAACGGATTTCTGATAGTCTTTTCTGGAAACAAGAGACGCTTGAAGAATTGGGTGTGGCACTTAACCAAACCCGCATGCTCAAAAGTCAGTTGCTAAATATGAATGCCAACCGTGAGAACTATTGGCATGAGTATAAGGTGTTCCAGATTCAATGGCACAAAATTCTTTCGAACTCAATAGCCTGTTTGGTCATGTTTTTGATCGGAGCTCCCCTTGGTGCTATCATTAAGAAGGGTGGGCTTGGGGTACCGGTAATCGTTTCTATTTTCTTTTTTATTGCGTTTTACTTGATCACTTCTACGGGTGAGAAATGGACAGAACAAGATATCGTCTCAGCACCTGTAGGTATTTGGGCGGCTGATTTTATCCTTGCCACTATTGGCCTTTTCTTCCTTCGCCAGGCCAGGGTAGATGCCCGCCTCTTTGACGCTGATTTTTACAACGTTGTGTGGGACAAACTAAAAACTCGCTTTGGACGGAAGCAAATATCCACCCCGAATCCAGCTTGATTTGGTGATTCTGATGTTTTGCCTTACTTTTGCGCGATTAAAAAAAGTCTAAAAGCTGTAAATTTTAAGCGATGTACCTCGATTCAGTAAAAAAGCAAGAATTGTTCGTAAAGCACGGAGTAGCCAAGTCAAAGAAAGATACCGGTTCTCCTGAGTCCCAAATTGCCCTTTTCACCCACCGGATCAACTCCCTCACTGAGCATCTGAAGGGTCACAAGAAGGATTATTCCACCCAACAAGGCCTTCTGCGGCTGGTGGGTCAGCGTAAAAAGCTTCTCGGATACCTCCAGAAGACGAATATTGACCGCTACAGGTCAGTGATCGCTGATCTTGACTTACGTAAATAAGAATTTTAATACGCTATCAGGGAACCTATAACAGGGTTCCCTTTTCGCTTTTGTAAACAGGGCATTGCCCTCAAAAATTTTATGAAACCTACTCCAATAACAAAGACCTGTTTGCTGCCGGATGGCAGGAAGATTACCATTGAGACAGGCAAACTTGCTCGCCAGGCTGATGGCTCGGTTGTGCTCCGAATGGATGACACCATGCTGCTGGCTACCGTTGTATCCAATAAAGAAGGAAAAGAAGGCGCAGACTTTCTGCCGCTCTCGGTCGATTACCAGGAAAAATTTGCATCCATGGGAAAGATACCCGGTGGATTTTTAAGAAGAGAAGGAAAACTATCTGACTATGAAGTGTTAATTAGTCGCTTGGTAGATAGAGCTATACGTCCTTTATTTCCAAGTGATTACCATGCTGAAACGCAAGTAAATATCCAACTTATATCGGGAGACTCGAAAGCTCTTCCGGATGCTTTGGCTGCTTTTGCGGCTTCGGCAGCTTTATCCGTTACAGATATTCCTTTTCAGGGACCTATCTCCGAAGTGAGGGTGGCTCGTGTGGAAGGTCAGTACATTATCAATCCTACGCTGGAGCAAAAAGAGAAGGCCGATCTTGACCTGATCGTAGCGGCATCCATCGAAAACATTTTGATGGTGGAAGGCGAGTCTAAGGAAGTGAGTGAGGACGATATGCTCGAGGCGTTGAAACTGGCCCACGATGCAATCAAAAAGCAGTGCGAACTGCAACTTGAGTTAACTCGCGAGACTGGCAAGACACAAAAGCGGACATACAACCACGAGAACAATGACGAGGCCTTGCGTGAGGAATTGAACAAACTCTTTTACGATAAGGTGTATGCCGTAGCGAAACTTCAAACTCCAAACAAGCAAAAGCGCGCTGACCTATTTAGTGAAATTGTTGACTCCTATTTGAATGCGCTTCCTGAAGATTCAACCATTGATAAAGACTTAGTAAAGCGCTACTACCACGACATCCAAAAGAAGGCATCACGTGATCTTGTTTTGAATGAGCGGGTGCGATTGGACGGACGCAAGACAAATGAAATTCGTTCCATTTGGTCGGAGGTGGATTATCTTCCTTCTGCACATGGTTCTGCCATTTTCACCAGGGGTGAAACGCAGTCATTGAGCACCGTTACGCTAGGTACCAAACTGGATGAGCAACTCATTGACGGGGCTATGTTTTCTGGCTCAAATAAGTTTATTCTTCATTACAACTTTCCTTCCTTTTCTACAGGCGAGATAAAGCCTAATCGTGGCCCTGGCAGGAGGGAGATTGGTCATGGCAATCTTGCTTACCGTTCGTTAAAGCAGGTGCTTCCGTCTGACACAGAAAATCCTTACACCATCCGTGTAGTATCCGATATTCTGGAATCAAACGGTTCGTCATCCATGGCCACTGTCTGTGCTGGTTCTCTGGCACTGATGGATGCCGGAGTTCAAATAAAATCACCTGTATCAGGTATTGCCATGGGCATGATTTCCGACAAGGGTCGCTATGCGATTCTGTCAGACATTCTTGGGGATGAAGATCACCTGGGCGATATGGATTTTAAAGTAACAGGCACCGAGAAAGGAATTACAGGCTGCCAGATGGACTTAAAAGTAGACGGCCTTACTTACGAAGTATTGAAAGAAGCATTGCTACAAGCCAAAGAAGGACGTCTTCATATTCTCAACGAAATGAAGAAGACCCTTGCTGCCTCGCGAGGAGACCTTAAGCCACATGCACCTCGTGCCTTCTCCATGACCATCGACAAAGAATTGATCGGTGCGGTGATCGGGCCTGGCGGAAAGATTATTCAGGACATTCAGAATACCTCTGGTGCTACTGTTGTAATTGAAGAGAAAGACAAGCGTGGCTATGTAAGTGTGTTTGCTACTAATCAGGCCTCTATGGATATGGCTTTAAAGCGCATTCGCGCGATTGTGGCCATGCCGGAAGTAGGACAGGTATATGACGGGGTGGTGAAATCTATTATGCCGTTTGGCGCCTTCGTGGAGTTTATGCCGGGTAAGGATGGATTGCTCCACATCTCTGAGATTAAGTGGGAGCGCCTCGAAACCATGGATGGTGTGATGGAGGTAGGTGAAGAAGTGAAGGTGAAATTGGTGGAAATTGACAAGAAAACGGGCAAATTCCGCTTGTCGCGCAAGGTTTTGATACCTAAACCCCCTCGCAAGGAAGAGCCGGCACAGGCATAATTTTTTGGAACTAATTTACCAACTTCACGTTTTCAATAAGAGCTTTGTAAGCCATGAGACAACTAAAGATTAGTAAACAGATCACCAACCGCGAAAGCCAGTCTCTTGATAAATATCTTCAGGAGATTGGTAAAGTGGATTTGCTTACCCCGGATGAAGAAGTAGAACTGGCCAAGCGAATTAAAGAGGGTGATCAGATAGCCCTGGAAAAGCTTACCAAAGCCAACCTTCGCTTTGTGGTATCGGTTGCCAAGCAGTATCAGAATCAAGGTCTGTCGTTGGGCGATTTGATTAACGAAGGAAACCTCGGTTTGATTAAGGCCGCTCAGCGTTTTGATGAGACACGCGGATTTAAATTCATTTCATATGCTGTGTGGTGGATTCGTCAATCCATTTTGCAAGCCTTGGCAGAGCAGTCGCGCATTGTGCGACTCCCATTGAACCGTGTAGGTTCATTGAATAAAATATCGAAGACATTCTCGGAACTGGAACAGAAATATGAACGCGAACCTTCACCGGAAGAATTAGCAGAAGTATTGGAAGTAACGACAGCGGAAGTGGTGGACACCATGAAGATAAGCGGTCGCCATGTATCCATGGATGCACCGTTTGTTCAAGGCGAGGAAAATAGTCTGCTCGATGTAC
>JAIENH010000660.1 GCA_019751475.1 Cyclobacteriaceae bacterium | reverse complement strand
TTGCACTACAAAAATGACATAATAAAGGGTGGCCTTAAAACCACCCTTTTACTACTTTAGTCGGACAACAGTGATATTAAACTTAGTGACTTGTTCAACGAAAACGTAATCGACTTTGAGCACACTGTTCCGAGAAGTAAGTCATTTGATAATTCTTTAGCCAATCTTACGGTTTGTTATCATGACTATAATCGTAACATAAAGAAAAATCAAATCCCAACACAACTTAACAACTACGACAAAGACTTTGATTTTGGAGGAAGCGTAGGGAAATGTTCAGCTATCCTCCCAAGATTAGAACCGTGGAAAGAAAGGGTTGAGCGCATCAAGCAACAAATTGATTTTTGGAAAACAAAATCAAAGAAGGCATCCGACAAAAGTTGGAAAGATGATGCTATTCAGCAATGCCATCTGTGGAAAATGGAATTGGACTATTGGCAAAACAAGGTTAACAGGTTTACGATTACTGAAATTACAAGCGGTTTCAAAAACAGCCAGAAAGTAGATACGCAGTTGATTTCAAAATATGCATTCCACTATATGAAAACGTATTTTGAAAAAGTAGATGTTCAAAAAGGAAGTATAACAGCGGTATTTAGAAAAATCTACCAATTGCAAGTTGCAGATGAAAAGAAAGACAGAAGCAAACATTCGAACCATGCCAAAGATGCTGCAGTGTTAACGCTGATTCCTGTTGCAACAAAACGCGATGCAATTCTTGAGAAATATTATGAAGCAATAGAGAACAAAATGAAGTTTAACGACACAGAGCCTTACAAAGGATTTAAACGAGAATTTGTTTGGGACATTGATGATAGAGTATTGATAAACAATATCACCAACAATCAGGAATTAACGCCTGCAAAACGAAAAGTTAGAAAAAGAGGTAAAGAAATTTTTATTCCCGGCACCAACAATAACATGTGGGCAAAAGGCGACAGCATACGCGGACAACTTCATCAAGAAACTTTTTATGGTGCAATAAAACCAGCTCAACAAGGAGAAAAGGGAAATTTACTGAAAGATGAGTTTGGAAAGTTTATTCAGGAAGAAGGTGTGAAGTATGTTGTCCGGGTTCCTTTTCAATTTAAAAAAGATGCCAGCACACCCGGTTTTAAGACTTTAGATGAAATTAAAAAACAAGTAGTTGATGAAGGATTAAAACGTCAAATAGAAAAACAAGTAACTGAAGCGGGTGGTTTAAGAGAAGCTTTTGAAAACGGAATTTACCTGCTTGATAAGAGTGGGAAATCTCATGGAAATAAAATCAGACACATTCGTGTATGGGCAAGCGTTTCAGAGCCTTTAGCAATTAAAAAGCAAACCAATCTTTCGGATAAAGAATATAAACAAAGTTATTGGGCAGCAAATGGTGAAAATATCATTTGTGCTTACTACAAAAACGATATGGTTGATAAGAATGGAAAGATCAAAAAGAACAGGGAGTTAGAAATAATTAATCTTTATGATGTCGCAAACTTGAAGGGTTTAGGATTGATAAATACAAAAGGAGAAATCGAACTTTACAGAAAAGGCAAGAACAATCAAGTGATTATTGATGAAAATGGAAACAAGGAAATTCCTCACTCCATTTTGAGAGTTGGCATGAAAGTAATTTTCTACAATGAGAAAATCGAAGAACTTAAAAAAACAGGAAAATGAAAAGGATAGCGAATACGACAAACGAATAGGTTATAGGATTTATAAAGTAGTGAAATTCACAGGAGGACGGTTAACATTTCAGCATCATCGCGAAGCAAGGAACGATAAAGAATTAGAAAAGGCGTACCCTGAGAATGTTGTTTTTAAAGTTGATGAAAAGAATAAAGAAATCACGTACGGAGGGCGTGGCACAAGTGGTTTTACTGAAAAAGTATTTGATGCTATGAGGTACAACTCATACAATAAGAACGAGCCGTGGCCTAGATTGCGTTATTCTGCGGACTGGCTAGACTTTGCAGTTGAAGGAAAGGACTTCGATTTAAAAATGGATGGAACAATAAAGTGGAAATAGCATGATCAAGCGTACCCTCTACTTCGGCAACCCGGCTTACCTGAGCACCCACTTGGAGCAACTGGTGGTGCGCCTTCCGCAGGTAGAAAAAAACTCGACATTACCAGAAGGTTTCAAAAAAGAGGCCCAGGCCGTTATACCCATTGAAGACATTGGCGTGGTAATCATCGACCACCAGCAGATAATCATCAGCCAGGCACTACTAGCCAAATTGCTTGACAACAATGTAGCGTTTATTACGTGCAATCACACTCATCATCCCACGGGACTGCTTCTTAACTTAGACAGCCATTCGCTTCAAAGTCAACGGTTTAAAGCGCAGCTCGAAGCAAGCGAGCCGCTGAAAAAGCAATTGTGGCAACAAACCATCAAGGCTAAAATCCGCAACCAAGCCGCTTTGCTGAAGCTGCAGGGCTTTGAAATTGACAACATGCTCCACTGGGCCGACTCGGTAAAATCGGGCGACCCAGAAAATCTAGAAGGCCGTGCCTCCGCCTGGTATTAGAGTCATTTGTTTGACCCCGCCCTGAAGTTCATTCGCGATCCGGCTGGCCCAGCGCCCAATGATTTATTAAACTATGCTTATGCTATTATCCGCGCATGCGTAGCCCGTTCGTTAGTAGGCTCAGGTCTATTACCTACCCTCGGCATTTTTCATCGCAACCAATATAATGCTTACTACCTGGCCGATGATATCATGGAGCCCTACCGCCCCCTGGCCGACCGCCTGGTGGTGGGCTTAGTGCAAAACGAAGTACCTACACTCACACCAGAAACGAAGAAAAAGATACTTCAACTTCCCGCACTGGACGTGACTATGCAGGGTGAAACTAGCCCCATGATGATCGCCCTGCAGCGGACTACCGCCTCCTTGGCACGATGTTTTCTTGGTGAAACCCGGAAGATAGTTTATCCGGAATTGGAATGAAGACTGAGCGTCTTAATGCTTACCGCATTATGTGGATCATGGTTCTTTTCGACCTACCGACTGAAACGAAGACCGACCGGAAAAACTATACAGATTTTCGAAAGAAAATGATGAAAGACGGTTTTAGCATGTTTCAGTTCAGCGCCTACCTGCGCCACTGCTCCAGTCGTGAAAATTCGGAAGTCCATCTGAAGCGCATTCGGAAAAACCTGCCGCTACGGGGGCACGTGGGCATCTTAACGGTAACCGACAAGCAATTTGGCATGATGCAGATATTTTACGGAAAGGAGGAAAAAGAAAAGGCCCCCATACCAGAACAGTTAGAACTGTTTTAATACGAAGGCCCTTCTTGACAATTGCTACAGAATTTTTAATCCTGATTTTGGTTGTAACGTCTTGATAGAGAGAACAATGCCTGTGGGTACTCTGTATGCAATCTATCAAAGAACACAATCTGAAAGCAAATCACAACGGCAGCCGGATTTACTAATCGCAAGTCAGCTCTGTATGCAATCTATCAAAGAACACAATCTGAAAGCAAATCACAACGGTGATGGTGGCATTGTGCCTTATCTTGACTCTGTATGCAATCTATCAAAGAACACAATCTGAAAGCAAATCACAACGGAACACATATTGTTACTTATAGTTATACCTCTGTATGCAATCTATCAAAGAACACAATCTGAAAGCAAATCACAACGGTAAGTGACTTTAATACCGCTTCTCGCTTCTGTATGCAATCTATCAAAGAACACAATCTGAAAGCAAATCACAACGCAAGATCAGCATAAGTACGTTAGAAGTCATCTGTATGCAATCTATCAAAGAACACAATCTGAAAGCAAATCACAACACGCTACCGTGCTGCTGTCTTTCATAACATCTGTATGCAATCTATCAAAGAACACAATCTGAAAGCAAATCACAACCCGGCATTGCTTGTTTACTTGTAGGTCTTTTCTGTATGCAATCTATCAAAGAACACAATCTGAAAGCAAATCACAACCGCGGAAAACTTGGGACTTGAGAGTTGAAATCTGTATGCAATCTATCAAAGAACACAATCTGAAAGCAAATCACAACCTCAAACACATTCACATTCCAGAAGCTGCAAATCTGTATGCAATCTATCAAAGAACACAACAATCTATCCCCGCCAGCCGTAGCTTCAGCGAAGGCTGGAAAGAACACTCCCGCCAATGTGGGATGAAATAAATCTGCCTTCATTACATTTTGGCAGACAAGTCTGAAAGCAAATCACAACGATGTTGTTAAAGCAGCAGGGAGTATTATTTCTGTATGCAATCTATCAAAGAACACAACAATCTATCCCCGCCAGCCGTAGCTTCAGCGAAGGCTGGAAAGAACACT
>JAIENH010000101.1 GCA_019751475.1 Cyclobacteriaceae bacterium | reverse complement strand
GCGTCTAACAACTCGCGCAAGTCCAGCGCGGGCAGTTCCGCCGGGGGCAGCGCCACCGAGGCGAGGTGAAAACTTCCCAAAAGCTGCGAAACATCGGAGCCATCGTATCCGACGATGTTGCCCAGAAGCGCACGAATGGCTTCCTGGGGTGGTGGCTGCCCGGACGGCCGCGGAGCTGCCCGGATGCGCTGCAAGACGCCCGGTATGCGAAGTGTAGCAAGTCGTTCCAAATCTACCATTCGCGAAAGCGGGAGCGTGAACCAAGCCACCAGCATACCCAGCAGAAAAATGACAATAGATCGCTTAGCAATCTTGATGAATGTAGACCGCGTGAGACCACTCGTTTTTTTCTCGCGGTAAGCAAAATGAATGGACACACCTACTATAAAGAGAAAAAACGGAAAGATGAGGTCGGTAGGCGTACAGCCGTTCCACTCGGCATGAAGCAACGGTGCATAAACATCTGACCATGACCCTGGGTTGTTGACCGTGATCATCGCAGCCACAGTGACACCACGAAAGAAGTCAAGCGAGAGAACGCGTTCCTGCATCCTCCGAAGGTAAAGAATTATTTTTCTTCAGCCTCTATAAACCTGACGGTAGATTTTTATCGCCTGATGATTTCCGGGTTACCCTTGTGCGACACACTGCTGGCAATTCCTTTGTCTATCTCAAGTGTCTCGGTCACGTTTACTTTGGCGGATGAAGCCCCAGGTGCCTCCACAATGCATCTGGCTACCTCGTAGCCGTAGGCTCGCAATCCGGAAGCACCTACGATATCAGCTTTCATAAACCGGCCGTTGCCGGAAAGGTCAAGCATGGAAGCACCCGTTAAATCGATTTGGAGATTGTCCGCATGAATGTCGCCATCGGCCATAATGGCCCCCGTGAGTTTGATGTCCATTTCATCTTCATCAAATCCGCTAAAGCGCACCTTGCCTGCACCCATCATATCAAGTTCGCGCAACTCCGGCATGGTGATCGTGATCTTCATCTCACGATCGCTCAGGAGGTTTTTCTTCCAGAAGAACTTGTTGTTGTCATCGTAGTCGATCACGAGCGTCTCACCGCTCACGTACACATTGTAGCGCTTGCGCTCTGATTCAGGTCCATCCATTTCTACGGCATACTCATCTCCTTTTTCCACGCGTACATTGAAGAGGCCCTGCACATCCAGCGAATTGAAGTCACGTAAACCAAACTCATCATTCGCGCCTATGGCTTCGTCTTTGTCTTCCTCCCGCGCGGGGCAGGAAGCACATTCAAGACCTTTCTCGGTCATCCTCCAAATTTCAGTGTCTTGATTGAGGTAGCGATAGTTGTTACCACTGATAATATTGGTGTCAACGATACGCCACAGGCTGGCATCTATTCGCACGGTCTGATTGTAGGGTACATACACATCGACATCAAGACTTTGCGCATGGAAACGTGCATCCGGTTTGAATGTAATGTTAGAGTCGAACGTGAAAATACTGTCGGCTTGTGTAACGGAGTAAGTCACCATCTGCGCATTTTCACCGGCTTCTTTGCGTGAGCGGCCTTGTGATTGAAAGCGCTCCACGAGTTTAATCTCTTTGCCTTCATATCCTTTCAGCGAAAGCGAAGTCACATCATAGTCGTCAAGACCTACTTCCCGCATGTTGAACACAACGGTGCCTGTTGATACCGGGAAACTTTGTTCCACTTTGTACTCGCCTTCTTCTTTGAATCCAAACAAGATGTTAGGAATACCGAAACTTATCGCGGCCACGCTCACGAAGAACAACACAAACATCGTCCAACCTACTACCGGGCGAATGATCATGCGCTTGGCGATCACCGAAGTACCCAGCAATAACACGAACATGGAAGGAATGATGGCTGCGAGGAAAGCGAAAATCATCGTCCAGGTAGGGAAGCTATTGCGGAAAGCCTCCAGTGGAACATCCGGGAAGGAAACAAACCAAGGTGTAGCAAACATGCCGAACAGAATACCACCCGAGACGAGGATGGCAATCACCAGGAAGAAACCGGTAAGGGCAATACATAAACCAATGGCTACGCGAAGAACATCTACAAACACTCGCAGGATGGGGACCAGTGCCTGGCCAAGCGCATTTAGCACAGCACCGATGGCGCGGAACGGGAACAGTACAATCTTTGTCAACGTGCTTTCTTCTTCAGCACGTTCAGTCTTTTCTTTCTTTACGGTGGACTCAATATTGGAAAGGGTGACTTTCTCGCCTTGCATTTCCATTTTCTCGGTTATGGTCTTGGCTTCTGGCAGCACAATCCACAACACGATGTAGAGAAGAATACCCGATCCACCGAAGATGGCCAGCAGGATGAACAGCACCCGTATTAATGTAATGTCTGCATTAAAGAAGGCTGCGATACCGGCCGCCACACCGCCTACCACTTTTTTATCAGGGTGGCGATACATCTTCTTAATAGTAGATTCTTCTTCCAGTTCAGCCGAAACCGGCAGGAAAATCCAGAGCACGATGTAGAAAATAAAGGCAATCCCTCCGCTGCCAATCACCAGCAATGCGAGCAACAAGCGTGGCCATACCGGATCGATACTGAAGTAATGACCAAAGCCGGCACAGACACCACCGAGTATTTTCCTACGATCATCACGCTGAAGCTTCCTGTTAAGATCGCTCGTAGCTGAAGACGAGGATGAAGAAGATGCACGCTGCTGTTGACTCTCCCTGGCCGGCTCGCCTCCCGCAAACTCTTGCTCTTCAGCCGCCTTGAAGTCGTTGACGCTACCCATGGTGGCAATGAGGCTGCTCACGTCTTCAGCGGTGATCACTTGTTTGCCATCGTTGAGTTTGGAAAGGAAAATTTCCGCAATGCGCCCTTCGATGTCGGCCAGGATTTCGCTGCTGTCATCAAACGAACCGAAGTAACGGTTCACAGAATCCAGATACTTGCGCAACGTTTCGTAGCCATCTTCTTCGATGTGGAAAATGATCCCACTGATGTTGATACTGATGTTCTTTTTCATATCCTTTTTAGCGACAGGAGTGTTGGGGATGGATTAATTATACAGTGGTCTGTGATTTATGGGTGATCTGCTCGGTGGAGTGCACCAGTTCTTCCCAGGTGTCGGTAAGGCCCTTGAGAAAATCGGCACCCAGGTTGGTGAGCTTGTAGTATTTGCGGGGTGGCCCCGATTTGGACTCTACCCATTTGTATTCCACCAGGCCGGAGTTCTTGAGCCGGGTGAGCAGGGGGTAAAGTGTGCCCTCTACCACGATCATGCGGGCGGACGTAAGCTCGTCCAGCATGTCGGAAGCATAGACTTCACCCCGTGAAATGATGTGAAGAATGCAATATTCTAATATTCCCTTCCTCATCTGCACCTGTGTATTTTCGAGATTCATAGCTGATTACGCCCTAATTAGGCGCTTCTAGGCAGTTATACGGTGAAAGTACTATGTATGGCCAAGTACTTGCAGGAAATTTTTAAGATTTTTTCGGATGCTTTTTATCACCCGAAGGCAAAACCACCCACCCGACAGCAGAAAACGTTACTTGGCCTGATACGGCTTGTCTTGGATACAGTAATGCCATTGATTGTCCGCGTTTTGAACTTCTTGCCCCTTTCATAACCTTCTCATGAAACATACTCTTTGGGCCGTGTGCCTGGCTGCTTTGGCCTGCGGCTCTTGTGTGAAGGGCGCGTTCTCTCCTGTGAACGTGGGCCGCGAATACGGCAATCCGAAACTTCCTATCATGGTGTCGCACTTGCCGGAGGCAAACCAGTGGGTGCTTAGTCGAACCGGGCCCCACTACTTCCTGCGACACGTGGTATGTTTTGATTATACCTGTCGCAAAATGATTGGCCGGAGAAAAGCTCTCAAAGCCATCAGCTTCGAAGCGTACAAAAAGGGACTGCGAAAAAATGCTAAAAAGGGTATGTATAAAAAATCAGCACCTGCCACGAAACCGGTGCCCACGATCAAACCCGTTCGGCCAGACACCGTCATCGCGCGCACGCAACCAAAGCAAACCCAGCCCGAACAAACACAAGCGGCCGGACCGGAGCGACCCATCTTGAAAGCCGACAGTCTTATTACGCTGGGTGATTTGCTATTCGAAACAAACAGCTACAAACTGAAAGGCGAGCACTTTGCCGCCCTTGACTCGCTGGGCAAATTCTTGCTGGCGCACCCAACACTGGAAGTACTCGTCTCGGGCCACACCGACAATACCGGCACTGAGCGTCACAATGTTGCCCTCTCCACCCGAAGGGCTGAAGTGGTGGCGGAGTACCTCGTTGACAGAGGCGCGGTATTTGAGCGCGTGACC
>JAIENH010000489.1 GCA_019751475.1 Cyclobacteriaceae bacterium | reverse complement strand
GCCGAACAAGTGGGCTACAATTCGAAATCGTCTTTCAATACATTGTTCAAAAAACTGACAGGAAAAACACCGAGTGAATGGCGTAGTTAGGTGTCCTACACTTTCAAAGTGTAGGACACCCTGCTTTTACTTCACCCCAAACTCCCTATCCAGACTTTTCTCCAACACCGCTAGTGGTAAATTTCCGTTGCGCAGAATGGCATCGTGGAATTTTACTACGCTGAAATCTTTGCCGAGGGCAGTTTGATATTTGCTGCGCAGCTCAATCAACTTCAGGCTTCCGATTTTGTAACCCAGCGCCTGTGCGGGTATGTCGCAACTGTAGCGGATGGACTCTGTGTTGATTTGCTCTTCGGATTCAATTACATTCGCGCGCATGAAATCCATGGCCTGCTCACGACTCCAACCTAAGTAATTCATACCCGTATCCACTACGAGGCGCACGGAGATAAACATGTCCATCAGCAAACGACCGCAGTAATCGTACGGGTCGTCAAACAGACCCAACTCGATGCCAAGGTAGGCGGAGTAATCGCCCCAACCTTCTGCGAAAGCGGTGACCATGGTGTTCTGACGGAATTCTGAAAGCTCCTTGTTCTCACTTTGCAAACTCATTTGCCAATGATGACCAGGTGTAATTTCATGAAATGCCAAACTGGCCGCGGTGGTTAACGGGCGCTGGTCCAGCTTCGAGCCGTTGTAATAGTAAATGCCAAGTGGTTCATCGCCTGCTGGCGGAAGATAGTTTCCAAACGTCATCGCGGGCTCAAGTGCCAACGCCAACCTGCGAACGTCATAGCCTGCTTCGGGTTTGAGCGAAATCAAACGATGAATAACAGTATCCATTCTGCGCAGCGGCTTCTTCAATCGCTCGCCCACTTCATCAGGGGTAGTTGCAAGGAAGCGTTTGTCTTTTTGAAGGAACTTATAAAACGCTTTCATGTCGCCTTTAAATTTGGTGGCCACGCGGATGCTGTCAAGTTTTTTGGAAATACTCGCCACTTGTTTTTTTCCGATTTCATGAATGGCCTCGGGTGTCAGGTCGGTGGTGGTGTGCCACTTCACTAAGAAGCGATAATATTCTTTGCCTCCGGGGTATTGACCCAGGCCAACTGTCTCCGATGCATTGGCGCGATACGAACCACTCAAGTAGGCAGCCAGCGAATCGTGATTGGGAATGACTTTTTGTGACAGGATGAGCAAAGCTTTCTCCTGAAAAGATTTTTGAAGCGATGAATCCAATTTTTGCAGTCGACTGGATTGCGGATAGTATCCGTGCTTGGTCGGCTCTACTTGCCATGTTTTAATCAAGCCGAGTGTCAGTTCAATCTCCGGCTTCGCTAATCGAATGCCACGCGCTTCCATGCTACGCAATTTTGCCAATTCACTTTTTTGCACTTCGCTGTACTGGTCGAGCAGTTTTAAGTACTGCGCTACATCGGCTTCCGTATCGAAGGCAGCTTGTTTGAAAACCAAGTCAGCGCTGGAAAGGTGGCTGGCGTAGGGTGTTACGGTGGGGAACACGTTATCATAATAGCGCGTGGCTTCCAGGCGCATTTCAGCAATCCATTGGAGTAAATCATAATCGACCAAAGACGATGACGGCAATTTCGTAGCATCAATGGTTTTTAGTTTTTGCAACAAGTCAGAGAAGTAAACCGAATCATCTTTGAAGTCTTCGCGTGTGCCTGCATAGAGTTTTTCTGGCAACGGAGATTTGCCGCCTGTGATTTTTATGGCTCGCCCGGTGCGAAGTTCACGATTCCAGTAGTGCTGACCGAGGCTGTCTAATTCCGCCTTTTCATTTCGGGGCGTTTGTTTGCTGGTGCATGCCAGAAGAAATGTGGCGAGGATGATGGGGAAGTATTTCATGTTATTGAGTTATTTTTTTACCACAGAGGGCACAGAGAGACACGGAGATGATTTTAAGTTAAGGCGTCTGACCGCTTGGAGCGGTCTTGACGCATGTTAAATTCAATAAGCGAAAGCGGTGCCCGTAGCATACGGTGGCGACACGGCTTTTAGTTTACCGGTTTGCGGGTCCCGGTAGATGCCCACCCACAAGCCCTGTGTGTAGCGCCTTTCACTTGCCGGAATTTGTTTCACGGGCAAGCCGCTTTGCTGCAACACACTGTCAGGAAAGGCGCCTTCCATTACGCGCACCGTCCACTTGGGCGCAGTGGGTACCGTGGCATCTGCCTCCGGCATCAATATACAAGGCGCATTCACCGCTTCTTCTACATCCATATTGTGTGCCATGATGTTCACGAGCGACTGCACCGTTTGTTGATGCAAGCCAGTGGACATAGAAGCAAATGGGATGATGGGCTTTCCGTCTTTCAAGATAATTCCAACTTCAATCGGAGAAGGCAAGCGATTGCCAGGGCCGGCTAATTTAATTTGCGCTTGTTGGTACCACGCAGCATCACCAATCGATACACCATCAACTACAATCGCCTCGTTGCCCCACGTAACGGTGTTGATGGAATGCGTGATGGCCGTCATGTTGCCCCACTGGTCGATGGCCAACACTGTATCGGAATGCTTTGGGCCTACGCTGGCGTATTGTGCAAGCTTTACACCTTGCTCCATGCGCTTCCACAATTCAGCGGCCGTTTCTTTGCGCAAGCGTGAAGAGTCGGTAAGGTTCAGGCCGGGATAAATCATTTCGCGGGTGGCTTGGGGAAGAAATGAAAGCATGAACATATTGGTGATGTCGGACATCATGCGAAGCGACTCACCGCTTTTTGACCAATGCGGTTTTGTGAAAAGACCCGAAGCCTCGGCAAGGTTGAGCGCTTCAATCAGGTTCACACTTCCGTTTACGGGCGGACCTAGCACGGCCAGTTCATATGCGCCATATTGTTGGCGTACGGGCTCGCTCCACATCACTTCGTAGTTGGCCAAATCTTCCAGCGTCATTTTGCCGCCATCTTTCTGCACGGCTGCAACCGCTTTCGCAGCCCACGCACCTTTGTACATGTAGTCCACACCGCGGGTAGCGATGCTATCGAGTGTAGCGGCAAGGGCAGGTTGCTTGAATAAATCGCCTGGCACGTAACCACTGCCATCAGCTTTGACGAGTGTAGCTTTTGTTTCGGGGAGTCTGCGTATCTGTGTATCCCTGCGTTTAAAAAAATCTCCGGTACGTTCGTCAATTGTAAAACCATTTTTGGCGAGGTAGATACTCGGCTCAAACAATGTTTTGAAAGGCAGTTTGCCATAGTGCTGGTGTGCCGCTTCCACACCGCGCATAAAGCCACCTACCAATGCCGTGCGTCCGCTCACTTCGCGTGAAGCATATAATCCCTCACCACCATACAACATACCGCCCGGAATGGTCATTGGGTCGGTTTCGTTTTTCACGGTGTTCCAGGTGGCATCCATACTCACGATTTTTCCCGAGGCGGCATCGTAGTGCACCATGTTGATGATACCAAAGAAGCTGACCACTGCCCCTGCATTTAAGGTGACTTGTGCTAATGACGCAGTCAACGCAGCATCAACCGAAGTGCCGCCTTGTTTCAATGCTTCTAAACCAGCGCGCGATGCAGCGGTATGAAAGGTGTTGGTCACGGCTCCCTTCTCTCCGAAGGCTGCGGGGTTACTTGGAAAAGGTCGAGCATCCATGGCCAAGTATTTTGCCAATTCACCTTCGCCCCATTTATCAGGTGAGAGTGTGACTTCTTTTTTGCTGTTGCACGAGGGCAGGAGTAAAATGAAACTGGCTGTTAGAAAAACGATGACAAACTTCTTCATATCAATTTAGCTTTGGTTGTTGGTTGCAAAAGGCGCTGCCCGCACAAGCGAGCGGTGTAAAAATCTCGGCACGGATTTTCCACGTACCGTCAATCTTGTGCCACTTGGCGTAGTAGGTGCCTGATAATTTTACGAGACCATCGGGTTCTTGCCATTGGCCTGTCCACGTACCGGTTTCAGAGGCCATGTTCCAATCCAGAAAAATTTCGACTTGCGTGGGTGTGCGCACATAAACGACATCTTTTTTGGTTTTGAAATCGCGGACGAAGATTTGACGGTTGGCTTCGCGGCCGGCTACTTCAAAGTTGCGCGAGGAGACTACGTGAAAATCGTCTGTCCAGTAGTTGGCGATGGTAACCGTATCGTGGTTGGCAATGGCGAGGTTGGAGAGATTTCGGGCTTCACGAATTTGAATTTCGTCTGATGATGGTGAAGACTTGGGCGATGAACAGGAGTAGAGACCTTTGAAAAACCTACCTGAAAAATAGTTTACTGCAAGGTGAGTTTTTAAATTTGTTCATGGATAAAAAGA